>CAZJEK010000050.1:0-23018 GCA_964545005.1 uncultured Pirellulaceae bacterium | reverse complement strand
CGTTGAATACCAAGTCGATCGAACTCCCGGCCGAGCGGCTGAAACCGTATACCATCGATAATCGATCTCAATCTGCGGTGGCCAAAGTGAGGATTGCCGAAAATGCAGATGTAGAAAGCATTTGCATTGCGCGCGATGCGAACGTGGTAGCTTTTACTGCGTTCAGTCGATTCGAGGGGCTTCCGACGCTGGGCGTTATCAACTTGGGCACTTCAGAAACGGTAACAAATATTGACTCTGACCGAGTTGGCCAGGATGGTATCGTTGTCGCTATCTCACCTTCCGCAGAAACGTTGATCATTTATTCTGGAGAAGGGTTCAACCACGAATTGGAACTGTGGAAACATACCAACGGTCAACTGCTGAAAAAAAGCGCGATCACCTACAAGTCGTTCAGTGAGCCGCACGCGCACCTGTTTTCGGACTCCCAGGGGGTCATCCAGAGCAGTGATGGCGACCTGGTATTTTTTGATGTCGGTGAACGTATTTTGCCGACCCACCATATTCCCGCCGGCCGGATGGCCAAACGAAACAGTTCATTCGAAGTAACCAACGACGACCAGTCCATCGTCTATTTTGACCCAACTGGCCCCGGAATCTCGGTCATCGACGTTGCCACCAAGAAGAGCGTAGGTGGAGTCATGTTCGAAAAGTCCTCCGATGGGATGGTTCAATCCAAGGCCAGACTGAACGCTGATGGCCGAACGGTCATGTACTCGGAACCCAAGCGGTTTTCGATTTACGATTTGCAAACGGGAAAGCAGGTCGCGAATCACAAGCTGGATGAAACTTCGCTGTCCTTCGGAGGTTTCAGTGAGAGAATCAACGTGTTGTCCGATCAGCTAATCCTGATTGGCGGGACTTCTATTTTTGACCTTCAACTAGGGTTGGAAGTTGGCTCCGTGGAAAGCGCATTCGGAATGGAATCCAAACACTTTGGCAATGCGGTCCGGTTGCAGGGCGACATGGAAAACGGGCGGGGTTCCGGAAGAGGAGGTTTTGGTGGTCTAATTGGCGGAGGATTTCGGGATCGAGATTCGGTGATGGACGATAAAACCAAATATCGTGACGCGCAGGTAACCATCTCGATCGAAAGATTGCCTATCTCAGACATCGTTAATTTCGCCAAGTCCCTTAGTGAAGATGACATTGTCAAATTTGACGCGGGCAAAACAGTAGAACTCGTATTCGATATCCCGAACAACCAGCAGCTGGAAAATCGAATTCGAGCCAAAGTGACCGAAATCATGCAAGAAAACGACATCGAGGTCGTCGACCAAAGTGATTTCGTAATGGAATTTGCTTATCGAGTCGGTAAGCCGCAAACGGAAACTTATCGCATCATTGGAGGCCCGAATTCGGGTACCAGAACTGTCAATTTCACCCCTAAAACGTGCTCGGCAACGCTAAAATTCAACGGCAACAAGATTTGGTCACGAGGCGCGTCCGCATCGCTAGGACGCCCATTTTCGGTAGAGGATTTGGACAGGAGTATTGCAAACGGGAACAATTTGTCAGCTGACTTGCTGCTGAAATTCGATTACCCCAACAAAATCCACGTGCTTGACCCCCGAAAAAAGCGAGAATTTCGCTGGCAATAGTCCAACGAACTTAGCTGAGGGGCATTTGCCGGCAGGTCTTCAACAGGTGGTATATGCCCTTTCGTCGACGCACCTCGTTACAGGCGATTCGGTGCCCCCGAATGCTCCTTCGACCAAACTCGATTCCCGTTGACTTGGAGATTTAAAACCGGATACCATCCTGGCAATCGGGACTGCCAGGAAGGATACGACGTTGGCCCAGTTGTTTATTATTGACCACTCTCTCAAGGATTCGGGAGGGCACCACTTTGATTATGCGCAATGCATGGTACGAGCTGCCATGGACCGCGGGTGGTCGCCGGTGCTGGCAACGCATCGCTCGTTTCAGCCTGCCTGCTGGCATGACCTACAGGCCGTCGACACAAAAAGCCGCGAATCTTCTCGGCTGCCGATCCTGCCTGTTTTTCGACACACCACCTATCAACCCGACAGTTATCTGGCTGGACTGCAACAAATCACTCGCAGCCAATCGACTGTTGCACTGGCCGATCAATCCGAATTAAATTTTCCTCGCCGGATGATCCGCCAGGCAAACCTGCTACTCCACCACCGTCGTCGGGAATGGTTCGTCCGTCAGTTCGCCGCCGATTGCAGTCGGGTGTTTCAACAAGTTGCACTTTCACCCGGCGACCACGTTTTCTTGACAACGATTTCCGAACTGGAATTAATGGGACTGTCATTGTTTCTGGCCAACCATCAGGCGTCGTTACAATGCCACTGGCACTTGCAATTCCATTTCAACCTGTTCGCAGGACGGCCTGGCGAGTACCGCCGACAAGCCGCCATCGGGGAAGCCATCAATGCCTGCTTCCTGGCTTCGTTGTCGCGATTGAATTATCACTCGCTGCATTTCTACACGACCTCCGAAACTCTCGCTGACCAATACAATTTGCTGGATGTCGGTGAATTCCACTCGTTGCCCTATCCGATTGCGCCCGAATTTGAACCGGCTCCGATTACCAGCCCAACGCTGATCCCATTCAATGCAGATCAGCCTCAAGCTGGTTGGAACGACTGGGAGGCTGACTCGCCACCAAACAATCCGGCGAACTTTGTTGATGACAAGGACGATCCTTTTTCTCAACGAGATCCATTGCGGTTGACTTGCCCGGGCGGGATCCGTCGCGAAAAAGGACAGGCCAACTATCTTCAGCAGCTGGTTGATCAACTGTGGGATTCACATTTTTCTACCAGTGAGCTGCAACTGATCGTCCAGCGACCAGGACCAAAGTGGCCTCGAAAATCCCACAAGTTTGACCTGAATCTACCGGACACCGACCCGGCATCTGGTTGCTCCCCCGTTGTTTACCTGCCGCACCCCTTGCCGCAATCTGAATACGTGGACCTGATTCGGCGAACCGACATCGGACTTCTGTACTACAACCAGGACACCTATTTCAGCCGTAGGGCTGGAGTCCTGGGCGAGCTATTGTCGTGCGGCAAACCGGTGATCGTTTCTGCGGGAACCTGGCTGGCTGATCAAATCCAGGAACCGATCCACCGCTACCTCAGCAACCTGGAAAAATCATTGCCAGCAAGTGAGGAAATAAACCTGAACGCGATGAGCTGGAATTCCCGGAATATTCCGTTGCCCGGTGGCGTCGTTTCGTTTGATCAGAAGCATCATCCTTTCGAAGCCAAATTCGAACATGAAGCTGGCAACCTGGGCCTGATTGAATTTGATTGGCATTGGCCTTACGCTCACGGTGTCTATTGTCGAATCGAAATCGTGACATGGCAGCAAGGAACAGCCACAAGTAACCGCGTTCAAATTGTCGGACAACGACGGGCCGGCCGGCGATCGTGCGTCGCGTTTCGAATGCCTTCGGGAACGACTCAACTATCGTTACGATTTACCAATGCCTTCGATGACTCGACGGCGTCGATTCGCAATTTACGCGTTAAAATTTGGCAACTGGACGACCACGATTCAATACCCCTGGGCCAGGTTGGCTTGATCGCCGCAGACGAAAATCAGATTGCCGCTTGCGTCGAAGAAATCACCGAACACTATCCGCATTATCACCAGACCGCATGTTCGTTTGCCAATAAATGGTACGCTCGCCACGATCCCCAATTAACATTGGACTATCTGCTTTCGGTTGATCATCACGAGCAACGCCAGGTCGCTTGAAACCGCCTCACTTTAACAAACAAAACAGATGAACGTACTTGTCGTAGGCGGGGCTGGCTACATTGGCTCGCATATGGTTCGGCTGCTTGACCGCGCCGGCCATCGCGTCGTGGTCCTCGACAACCTGTCGCTGGGATTTCGTGAGGCGGTGACCGCGGGGGAACTGGTGGTGGGTGACATGGGTGACCAGGCACTGGTTTGCCAGACATTGCGGGACTACCAAATCGACGCCGTGATGCATTTTGCAGCCTTTGCATTGGTTGGCGAATCGGTGGAACACCCTGCGAAGTACTACCAGAACAACGTCGTCGCCACGCTGTCGCTGCTGGAATCGATGCGGCAATGCAACGTGAATCGAATTGTTTTCTCCAGCACTTGTGCCACCTATGGCATCCCGGAATCAATGCCGATCAACGAATCGACACCCCAGCGGCCGGTCAATCCGTATGGTTTCACGAAGCTGGTGATTGAACGTGCCCTGGAAGATTATGCCGCCGCGTACGGACTGGGGTTTGCCGCGCTGCGGTACTTCAATGCTGCCGGTGCGGCACCTGATGGGCGAATCGGCGAAGATCACGATCCGGAATCTCATCTGATTCCCATCGTACTGCAGGTTGCGTTGGGTCAACGGGACCAGATCACTATTTTTGGCGATGACTGGCCGACCCCCGATGGCACCTGCGTTCGCGACTATATCCATGTCGACGACCTGGGAGCCGCCCACTTGAAAGCGCTCGATCACATCCAGCCGGGCACAGGGTTGAAACTGACTCTGGGAACGGGTGCTGGATTCAGCGTACGACAAATCATTGACATCTGCCGTGAAGTTACCGGCCACCAGATCCCGGCCATCATTGGTCCCCGCCGGCCAGGTGACCCACCGGAACTGGTCGCCGATGCCAGCCAGGCGAAACAGGTGCTGGGTTGGGAACCAGAGTATCGCACGCCGCGACCGATCATCGAAACAGCCTGGAACTGGCACCGCCAACATCCGCAAGGTTACTCAGGTTTCGATGCCGAACAGGGCTAACCGAACACTAACGAAAGCTGGCCATTCAATAACAGACAGCGTTCCTGTCAAACCTTCAGGTGAATCTCGTGTTCCCTTTCCATTCAGAGAACGTTCCGGAAAAACAGGCACAGGATGGACAAGATGGACATGATCAACCAGATGCGTTTTGCAGAAAACGAGCCAAGCGACCATTCAAACTCAGCGCCAACCAGTTGAGCTGGACGATAATTGCCAGCCTTTACGCAAAAGCTTTTTCGATCGCCCGAATCGCAATCTCAGGGATGCACCAACAGGGGGGCATCTTGTCAATCATGTTGATCCTGAAAATCCTGTCAAACTTTCAGGTGAATCTCGTGTTCCCTTTCCATTCAGAGAACGTTCCGGAAAAACAGGAACAGGATGGACAAGATGGACATGATCAACCAGATGCGGTTTGCAGAAAACGAGCCAAGCGAAGATTCAAACTCAATCTGAATTCTACTGCAGAATCCAAAACGCCAATGCCATGCAAGCGATTGCCAGCAGAATGGTCACCAGGTTGACGATGAAGCGGCGACGAGCTTTCTGCTGCGGCGTCAGTGTCAGCAAGGTCACTTTTTCCTGGCCGTGTTGAATACGAACAACTCGATCATCGATTCGTGACACGCCGCCCTTGCCATCGGGCAGCAAAATCTTGTGATTGGTCTTGGTCACAGCGACCGCCAACTGCTCCGGATCGTCGACCAGAAACTTGGGCGGTAACAGGTGATCGATCGACGGCAACAGCTGCGCGACCGATTGTTGAGCTGATGTTTCGGTCGCCTCTTCGAGTGTACGAAACGGATCTTGCTCCACCCGATCTGGAGCCTTTTCGGTTGGCTGACCAGATGGCGATGTGCTGACCGGCTCCAATTTCTCTGGCAACGCCGAATCGTTGCCCGCTGAGGGTTCCTCGGGCTGATCAGGTTTGGTCACAGACATGGACTTGGCTGGAGGTTGCCTCGCGCCGGCAGGTTTCGGAACTGGAGCCGGCTGTTTTGTTTTTCTGCGAAAGCCAGGCGCGAACAACTCGTCTGGATCAGGCTCAGGTTTCCCACTGGTATCGCGTTGCCTGAGTTCGGGGACGCCCGGCCTGCGTTTGGGCTGACTGGATTGGGAACCGTCATCCTTGGACTTGTCAGCCACTTCCACGCTGGCTTGGCAATGCGGGCATTGAACCGTAGGAACGACTTGTTGGTCGTTGGCCTGTTGCAGGAACTCGCGCGGCACCTGGAAGTGGCCTTCACATTGCGGACAACGAAAGGTCGGATTGCGATCTGGTTCGGAAACCGCAGCTGATTCCTGAAACGCGTCGACAGCGATCTTGACCGGCTTGTGGCAACTGGGACATTGAACCTGCGTTCCAGCCATTTCGGGCGAAACTTGAAACCGCTGACGGCAGTGCTGGCAACGAAAGACGATCATCAAGCGGTCTTTCCTTAGCCCGAGGTATTGAAGATACGGTCACCGGCATCGCCCAAACCGGGAACGATGAATTTGTTGTCGTTCAGTTTTTCGTCGACCACACAAGTATGAACTTCAATGCCGGGAAATTCGTCCTGGAGACGCCGAATTCCTTCGGGGGCCGCAATGATCGATAGCATCTTGAACTTGTTGACCCCCCAGTTTTTCATCGCCTCACAGGCCATCGCCGCCGACCCGCCTGTGGCCAGCATCGGGTCGAGAATAAAGGCCACATCCACAGGCGAGTTTTCGGGCAGTTTGCTGTAGTAATGGACCGGCTGGGCGGTTTCTTCGTCCCGGTAAAATCCGAGGTGCCAGACTTCCGATCCCGGGATCAATTCCAACATCGGATCGACCATTGCAATCCCGGCTCGCAAAATTGGGACCAACCCGATTCGGTGCAGCAATCGTTTGCCGATCATTTTTTGCAACGGCGTTTCAATCGGGAGTTCGGTCGTTTTCAGGTCACTGGTCGCAGCGAAGGCCAACAGTTGCGACAACCGCCGAACAGACTGCCGGAAAGCGGAGGGCGGAGTCGATTTATCGCGTAAACTAGTGAGGTGGCATTCCACCAACGGATGGTCCAACACACGAATATCACTCATCAATTTCATCCCAATTCCGTTCGACCGGATTGTTTAACTCAACCACGCCAAGCACAGTTTAACGATACCTGCTTTGAAACTGAAGTTACCCGCACTACTTTCTTGACCTGATGCGCCACCATCGCCCCAATCCGAACGACTTTGCGTTGCTGCGCCCCACGGCGTCGATCCTGCGAGGATTGAGTTGCCGCATCCCGTTGATTTCAGGTTGCTTGATGCTGGTATTGCTTTCACTCGTTGGATGCGGTCCAAACGCTTCCGTCGTGGACCAGCAGCGCGGAATCGTCAACGGTGCCTCGATGGCTCCGACCTTGAAAGGTCGACACCTGAAATTCGATTGTCCGGAATGCAAGATTTCTTTCTCTGCTGACCCTGTTCAAACCGCAGACGCACCACGAGTGGTCTGCCCAAACTGCGGCTGCCAACAAATCGGAGCCGAGACAGGAGTTGCGGTTGCAGCTGATTCGGTGACGGTTAGCCTCGGCCAGCCTCCAAAGCGATGGGACGTGGTTGCCTTTCGGCCGCCAGCTGCGAGCACAAGAAAAGATCGACTCCAGCAGTTTGCCATCAAACGGATTGTTGGGCTGCCCGGTGAATCGATTCTGATCCAGCGAGGAAACCTGTGGACGCAGACAGGCGGTCAGGGAAAGCCTTTGCACAAACCGTTTTCCGTCAACCAGCAGATCAAGATGCTGGTGCACGATTCGAAATTCACAGGCAAGGAAGCCCGCTGGCAAGCCTCCCCCAATAGCGTTTGGCGACACTCGGCAAACGGTTATCGAATGGATGCTCAACCAGCATCAACCGGATCAGCACTTGACTGGATGGCGTTTCAGCCTCGACGTTGCTACCGCCATCCCGATTACGCGGAAGTGACCGTAACCGAAGACTATTATGGGTATAACCAATCGTTAAGTCGGCCGTTGAATCCCGTCGACGAGTTGGCATTGGCGACTCAGTTTGAAGTCAGCCCGCAAGCCAGAATCGGGATCGAGTTCGCGACATCGGGAGGTCGATTTCGCGTCATCCTCGACTGGGAACGCAACGAGTTGAAATTGTTGTCATTACTGCCTGGTAAAGAAAACAAGACACTTTCAAACAAGCAAGTACGTCTCCCGGCCCAAGGGATACTGGACATCAACTGGTTTGATCAGCGCGTCCAGGTTGCCATTGATAACGACCTGCTGCTTGATTTTGAGCTATCGCCTGCAACTTCGAGCCTGTCGGCGACACCGCCAGCGATTGGGGGGCAGGGCAGCGTGTTGTTGAACCGCCTTCAGGTTTATCGCGACGTTTACTATTTTTCTGACCAAGGGGAGGCATTGCCAGCTGGCCGAGGGTATTTGTTGCTGGGTGACAATGTCCCAGTATCGCAGGATTCACGGCAATGGCCGGTGCCCAGCGTGTTGGCTGCAGATATCCTCGGCCCTGTTGAATGGTGACCGTATCGGCGTGAGCAATCGAATTATTTCTGTCTCTTGACGAAGGAATTCCCACGGCAACTTCGCGTAGCCCCAGTTCGCCCGCTGCCGTATAATCTGTTCCATTCCAATTTAACCTCGGCTGACCCGCATTCTCCCATGGCCCGAAGATCTCAACGCCGCAGTCCATTTCCTGTCAAAGATGCCGTCCCGGCAACCGCCGCAATGGGCAGTACCGAATCGATCCTGGCTGATGACGCCTCTCCGGGCATCTTTGGTTTTTTTCGCGAGATTGGCACCCGGGAAACCATTGAATCGTTGATCGTCGCCGTCCTGTTGGCGCTGATGTTCAAAACCTTTGAAGCCGAAGCATTTATCATCCCCACCGGATCCATGGCCCCCTCGTTGAACGGTCAACACATTGACCTGGAATGCGAAAATTGTGGATTCCAGTATCACTCAGGGGATCGCACCGAAATCGGTAATGACGACCAGCGAGTGTACTCAACGCAGTGCCCGATTTGCCAATACGAGACCGAGCTTTCGCCTGCCCGCGATGCGGATCATGTTTCCAACAGCGGTGATCGGATTCTGGTCAACAAATTCATTTACGACTTCGTTGAACCAGAACGGTTCGACGTGATTGTTTTCAAAAACCCCAACAATGGCAAACAGAATTACATCAAGCGATTGATTGGATTACCGGGTGAAAACATCCTGATCGAAAACGGCGACATTTTTCTGATGGAATCTCAGGAAGATGGAACCTGGAATCGAACGATTGCCCGCAAGCCACCGCGAAAACTGCGGCATGTTCTGCAAACGGTCGCGGATACGCACCACATTGGTTGGCGATTGAAAGCGGTCGATTGGCCCTCGCGGTGGAACTCATTTGGTGAATCTGACGGTTGGGAAATCACGGAAAACGATTCACACCCCAGTTTTGTCAGCCCAGAATCTTCGGAATCGTGGTTGCGTTACCGTCATTTTCAACCGACCACAGAAGACTGGGTGCGGATCGAGGAGGGCAACCTCCCTCCTCGCTTCCGAGGCCGCCTGCCTTCGGGCTCGATTATCGGTGATTCTTACGGCTACAACGGTGCGACCAACCAATACGCGACCATCGATAGAGACGGACGCGTGAGCAATCAATACTCTGATCCTGCCCGGGAAAACCCGGGTTTGCATTGGGTCGGCGATATCGGACTGGAAGCCTGGGTCGATGTTTCCTCTTCATCGGGAGAACTGCTGCTTGACGTCGTCGAAGGCGGAGTTCACTTTACTTGCGCGATCGAGATTGCAACTGGCAAGGCCACGCTGCAGAGCGACGATTCCCAAGTTGATGCTGAAGTCACTTTCCAAAACACGGATGGCAATCCTGTCGCAACACCAAGAGCCCAAACTGGTCTGACCGGACCGGGAAGTTATCACATTGAATACGTCAACGCTGACGATCAAATTCACCTGTGGATCAACAATCGATACATCGAATTTGATGCTCCCACGTACACCCGCAGTAAGATCCCGGTACCCCAGTTCAGCCAGACCGATCCTGGCGATGCCGAACCGCTGGGCATCGGCGTTGATAAAGCTTCGGTGACCGTGACCAGATTGAAGGTCGTTCGCGATATCTATTACACATCGTTCCAAGGGCCTCAAGAGCGATCGCTGGCCAATGAGGCACTGTTGAATCCCGCTGAGATTGAAACGCTGCTGGACATCCAGCAAATGCCCGAACGCTGGACCGAACCGGAAGCAATTGATTTTTTCACACGCAAAAAGAATCAAAAGCAGCCGATGTTCGAACTTCTCAAAGGTGCCACATCGGATCAGGACCAGTTTCTACCCATGGGTGACAACAGCCCCAGCAGCCTTGACGGTCGCGTCTGGGCAGGTCCCAACTACGTCGAACGGGATATGCTGATCGGCCGTGCGCTACTGGTCTATTGGCCGCATACGCTGAACAAGCCAGTTCGCTATTTCCCGAATTTCGGCGAAATGGGCTTTATTCGTTGACCCCAGTTTGCCAAACTTGACAAGCCTAACGTTCAAGGAGGAACGCGTGAACATCTTATCTGCCCAGGGTCTGGTTAAATCCTATTCTCGCCGACGGGTCGTCGACGGCGTTTCACTGGACGTTGCCGCAGGCGAAGTTGTGGGGCTGTTGGGGCCCAATGGAGCTGGCAAATCGACTTCCTTCAAGATGATGTGCGGTCTGGTCAAACCCGACCAGGGGATTGTGTACCTGCAGGACATTGACGTCACCCAATGGCCGTTGCATCGCCGCAGCCGCGAAGGCGGGATGGGCTACCTGCCGCAACAGTCGAGCGTGTTTGCCAAGCTGACGGCACAGGACAATCTCAAAGGCATGATGCAACTGTTGGGTTTCAGTCGTCGCCAACAAAAGGCACGAACCGAGGAACTGCTGGAACAATTCAAAATCACCCACGTCCGTAAGACCAAGGCAGGGAAGCTATCCGGTGGTGAACGTCGACGATTGGAAATCGCGCGGTGCCTGGTGGCTGAGCCAAAAATCATCATGCTGGACGAACCCTTCGCGGGTATCGATCCGGTCACTGTTCAAAGTGTTCAAGTCGTCATCCGCGATCTGGCCAAGTCCGGGATCGCCGTCTTGATCACCGATCATGCGGCTCGGGAAATTTTGCAGATCACCGATCGCACGTATGTGGTCAGCGAAGGCCGGATTCTGTGCAGCGGTACGGCGGAAGAAATCGTCACTCACCCGGAAGTCAAACAGAAGTACCTGGGTGAAATCGAAATGCCAGGAGAGCGAGTCGCCGTCGCAGAACAGGACACCAACCTCAAACTTCATCGCACGGACGATGGAGATCCAGACAACGACGACAATCCTCCTGGGCATCCTCGTGTCCAGTTTTCCAAACCGAGACGTCGCAAAGTCGTGGCCCCGTTTCGTTCAACTGACCTGGATTGACTTGCCGATCTGATAAATCTGGTCGGTGTCCAGTTCCTGGTCGTTGGATTCAAACAACTGAGCGACGGCGGCTTTGTGTATCTTCATTTTCAACCCACCCACGCCGATCGCGCCAAATCGGACGACGCCGTTCTGCTGAGCTCCGTTTTCAGTTACTTCGACTTCGGCAATTCCCGCAGGGGGGACTGCATTGAGATCGACAACGGCTTGCACCGAATCGACCTCTTGCCAGCGAGCGTCGACCAATTCGATACCGGCAGCACCGGCGGCAAAAACGACATCTGCCCCAGCAACAGCCTGCAACGCCTGATCGTTTGAATTGGTTTCGGTAGGAGTCAGCTTGACGGACCGTTCAGCGAGTGCCGAACCAAACGATTGGGATAACCGATCGCAAACGGACTGTGCCCGATCCAGCTTCCGGGAACAGATTCGCAACGTCAACTGGTTCAATTCAGCTGGGCCCGACAGAATCTGAGCAATTCGCACGCCTACCGGACCGGTACCGGCAAGGATGGTTACGGTTTTGCCGTTCAAATCCAATTCACGTTGGACCGCCAACACGGCCGCGGCTGCCGTTGTATTGCTGCCGTTGGGATCAGACATCCAGGACACGCGCACTGGACCAAAAAAGCACTCTTTGGCAGCGATCACCAAAGCTTCGGTCTGGTCGACATTGCTGCCACCAAAAAACAGAGCTGTCCGTTTTAAATCGTCGCCACCGCGAGTAAACATTGCGCCATGAACCAAAGCCTCCAGTTCAACCGGTTCGACACCCGACTGCACCAACAATCGGTCGACCCCGGCGTCAATCGCAACAATCGAATCGAAGGTGCTGGCTTGAGGGTCGGGATCGAATTGAATCAGAATTTTTGATTTCATCATGCGCACATTGGCAACAAAATTACCCCATTAATTACCGCTCCCACTGGCGCGAGGCCAGTGGGACCGAACAATTCAATCTTCCTGAAATTTACGTAGAACATTGAACTGGGTTGGTGGGAACGGGGCAGATTGGCCCACCGGTCGAACTAGTGCCGCGTCAAGTATTGATTTTGGGGTTGGCAATTCAATTAAGCGATTGGTTTTTCGAGCAAGATTGACTCGCCAACCCCAATTTTCAAGTTAGACGCTGCACTAGAAACCTTTGAATGGGTGTTCGACTTCGTCTTTTTTGGCGATCATCTCATCAGCGGTTGGCAATTCCTTCATGGCGTTGGCAATCGCGTCCTTGGTCGCTTCGTAGTTGTACTGGTAGATCTTTTCGTTGCTTTCGGCTTGCCAGTGAATGAAGACGCCGCAAACGATGACCAGATCTTCGCACTGATCTTTGGGAATCACCCCGTCAGCAACACTGTCGGCGACTGCTTTGGCAACCGCAGCTTGAGCAGGACCAAACATCTGGACCGCTTGCTTGGCACCTTTGATCGTAACTTTGGTCACCATCACAGTTGCTGGCTTGACGGCGACGTTAGGAGTCAACACAGCCAACAGATTGGAGTGACCTTCGGTTTGTGTCGAAAGTGCATTGGCGAATGCGGTTCCAACCGGGCCATCTTTGCTGCCAATCATCAAGTCAATATGCGCGACTTCGTTACCATCTCCGGCCAGTGCTTCACCGATGTACATCGACATGCGTTTCTCCTAAAAACAAGTGTTTGTATTGTTGGATTGAATGGTGGCCTCCAGCTGAAACCACCGTCGAAAATAGGCTATCAGACGGCCGACACGTTGCCAACCTGCCCAAACCCTGACTCAATTCCTGGATTTTTGGCTTCCCACGGACATGAATTCGAATCCCAGCAGAGTACTGATCTTGGGTGCCAGCGTTCGGCCATGGATCCAAAGCTGCCTGCTGGCAGGGCACATCCCCTTGGCCTGGGATCTGTTTGCTGACTCGGATGCTCACCAATCGATAGGGCGTTGCCCTGCCGACGGGGCGCAGTTGAGCGAGTTTTCAGACTTCTCTTCCATGGCCACAGCGGAGCTGCCGGTAGCAGATTTTGCGATTCTATCCGGAGGTAGCGAACGTTCAATTCAACTGGTCCAGCGGATCAACCAACAGATAATACTGGCTGGACCAGCGACCTCAACGTTACAGCAGTTTTCGCGACAATCGGCGATCCTCAACCTGGTCGGCGAGGGTGGATTCCCGATTCCAGAAATGATCTTCGGGCAAGCCAATCTGGATTCACCGAATTGGCTGCTGAAACCCGAATCGGGTTGTGGCGGACACCGGATTGGACGCTGGGATGGAATTTCGCAACCCGCCGCCGGTCACAGCTACTTGCAGCGCAAACTGGACGGCGATTCGATGTCTGCTCTTTACGTCGCATCAGCAACCGGCGACTGCCGACTGATCGGAGTCACTCGGCAACTGGTAGGTTTGCCCTGGACTCATGCCAGCGAGTTTGCTTACTGCGGTTCGATCGGCCCGCTTAAGGTAGCCGCCGGAATCGAGACCGAATTGGAACGAATCGGCGTCTACCTGACCGAGCGACTTGGTTTACGAGGCATCTGGGGATTGGACGTGATACTGGTTGACCAGCGTCCGGTCGTTGTCGACGTCAATCCGCGGATTACGGCTTCCGCCGAACTGTTCGAATCAAGGATTGCCGCATCAATGCCCGGCAGCATCCTGGGACTGCACCTGGACGCTTGCTGTGGACGCGACGTCCTCCCGCCAACACCAGGTACAAGTCAACCGTTAGAAGCCAAGGTGATCCTGTTTCATCCCGGTCCAGAAACCTTGACGATTTCCCTGGATATCTTCCAACGCCTGATCGACCAATACGACGAACGATTTTTCTTCGAACATCATTGCGGCCGATCGCTGGCCGATTTGCCGAAGTTGAAGACTCATGTCGAACCGGGACAGCCGCTATTAACCCTCCGCGCTCGGACAATGGAACAGAACGAGTCCGAACTTCTGCAATCGATGCAGGACTGGGCGGCTCAAATCGAAGCGATGTGCAACGGCCAGTGCCGTGTGAGCTCCCGCTTCAGGGTGCGATGATGCCAAGACGAATCACTACGATGCGATCGGGCCCCAGCCGTTGTAGCCGACGTAGGTACCTGTCGCGGCGCCCATCACGAGCGTGATCAACATAATCACGGTTGGCAAAATCATCGTCTTGCCTTGCATGAATCCAAACACGATGCACCACAAAAACCCGGTAGCAATACAAACCACGCCATGCACCGAATTGACCTTGAAGGCAACAATCGTGATCCAGGCCGCCATCGCGATATACAGCAGAATCGAAGCGACGAAACTGATACCGGCTGAAGACACAACTGACGCCAACTGTTCCATCGAGAACACGACGGTCACGCCAATTCCAATCGCCAGCGCACCCAACACAAACGCGACGATCGCAATCAGGTACGATTCTGAGCCATCCCCAAAATCCTGATCGTCACCGGCAACGGGCATATCCTCGATATCTTTTTCGGCCTTGGCCAAAATCCGTTCAGCGTCGGTCATCGTCGCGTGAGAGGCATACTCGCTGTCGTCCTCGTCCGCATCGGTCACCAATTGTTGACCGGTTTCGTGGTTGTAACCACATTCGACGCAGATCACGGCACCGGGAGGAAAATCCGCCCCGCAGTTTTCACACAACGGCCCATGGGATACTCGCTTGACCTGTTGTTCATCCAGTAGATCAAGCAACGGGTTGTAACCCGCGCCAACTGCCTGAGGCTTGGGAGCAGGTTTTCCAATCACGATCGGTTGGGCACATTTGGGGCATTTCACCCGACGACCGGCCAATTCATCTTTGGCTTTGAATCCGGCTCCGCAACTTCCACATTGAACCTTGATTGGCATCGACAATTCCTGATTGCACTAATCGTTTACTGGCTGACCGGTAATCATAAACGCTGGCAACAGCGAAATTCCACTTGCCGGCTGGCGAACAAATATAACTGTCGCACTTTCGAGCACACTTCTATTTTGGTACCGAAGCCGGAAATGGCAACCTTCAATGCCGATTTAGTCGGTAAAGTCCCAATAATCCGGCTTGATCGGTTGCTGTAAACTCAGGTCGAGTCCAGAAAAACGTGACCCAAACATTGCGGGGGATACTTGCGTTCTTGCTACAACCTCCAGCAATCAACCACAAATACTCCCGGGCAAGCCGGGTGCATTCGGGTTTCTATCGGTGACGCATTTAGCAAGAAGATAACGATCACTCGGGCAAGCCGGGCCCTCAGGCGTCGAGTTTCCATATCCAGCCATAATCTGCAGTCGCGCAAACTCCCAATCCCAAAATCAGAAACTACTCGACAATCCTCAACAGCACGGGATTGGACGCCGGTTTACCTGCTTCAGCGGCTTGCAGAAAAACCAGGTGCTCACCGGGCTGCAACCAAGGTTCCGCATTGATGGCGACGATTCGTGCGGTTTCCTGCGGCGGCAATAACACACCATTCAAACCGATATTGGCAACGTAGACCCCAAATGGAGCATTTACGGCAGCGTTTTCCTGTCCAAAGTTGATCCGGCCCTGATAACCATTGCGATCGACGACGATTTTCACCTCCGCCGTTTGCCCCGCAACCATTTCCACAACTGGAATGCCGGTCGAAGTTGTCAGTGACTCATCGGCGTCCTTAGTGGACTCCAATCGAACCCGCAACGGCACTTTTTCTGCGACCGTGAGCTTCCCCAACGGACGTTCGCGACGCACCTGTTGAGCCCCGATCTGCCCCAGCAACACGACTTTGGCCGGCGATGCCATTTCGGTCAACGCTTGGGCGTCGAGGTCTGATTCGGCGTGCAAGACAAACCAGGCTCGCAGCAATTCCGGTTGCACCACCACTGGGCCCACAAACGTGACACCAGCAGGTAAGTCTTCCACGGTCACACGAACCGGCCCGTCAAACTGATCAATTCGGTCAATTTCAACGCCGACCTGGCGGTAGCCTCCGGGAATCAGTTGTGGATTGGCGCCGATCACAGATTTGAATTTAAAGTCTGGTCGCGGAGCGCGAATCTTCAGTTCGTATCGCAATTCCGCGCCCGCAAATCCACGAGCATCTTCGACCGCAATCCAATAGGTCCCATCGCGCGGAGCCCGAAACAGCAACCGGGAATCACTCCCCCACTCTCGTTCTGGATCATCGTCGTTGACATACCCTAATGTGAAGTCAGGCAATCCATTGCTGGGCAACTCGATTTCAGGCGAGTACGGTTCGACGATAAAACAAGGCTCGTGCAACGCATGCGACGTGGCCGTCGTCCCAAACATCGTATGCCGGCTGCCGAAATTGGGGAACACATTGAAGCCTGAGTCCGGACCTCGCGGATAGTGGTACAACCGCACGACTTCGCCGTTGCAGTATAGATACTGCCCGAGTTGCATTTCTTCCCAGTTGTGTATTCGAAAGTCATTCACCTGCGACGAATCCTTTCCCCGGAAAGTGAAATAGGAATCACGTACGGCGCGAAGTTTAACTTGGGGAACAGGCTGTCCATTGGCATCGCAAACCATGATCCTGGTATCGATCGACGACCGTTTCGCCTGGGCGCCCTGGTTTCCTTCCGGAATTGAGTCGGCCCGAGCTTCGATGACCAGTGCTTGCCCCGCTTGGGCGTCAAACCGAAACCAGTCGACCGGACCTTCCTTGTCTTGTTCGTCCAATGCCAGGCTTCCCGTCACGCGTCCCGGAATCGCAACCCGAAGCGCCTGCTCGGGCGTGGAATTTGGTTTGCCGATTTCCACAAGCTCAGCGAACTCGGCTTCCGGTCCTGATGCCGGCGTGACTCTTTCCCGTCGGTCCGCTGGCGTGGTTTCCGGAAGCCATTGATCCGCCGTTGGCCAAGGCAGCGTGAACAATTTGCCATCCCCATTGGACAACCAGATTCGATCGTCGGCCACTGCCACGGCTTGTACGTGGTGATCGAGGCGCGGGAAGGTGTATCGTAACGCCAGCGTTTCCCGATCCCAGATTTTTACCTGCCGATCCGCTCCGATCGAAACCAGAAAAGGCTGACGTGGATGCGGGCGTAGATGTTCCACGGCTGCTTCATGAGCAAACCGATTATCAACCAGTGGCAAGGTTTTTTGCAACTCATCGAGTTCCAGCTTCCACCGGCGAATGCGGCTGTCCTCGCCCGCGGCAAACACAAAGCCATCGGGATCTACCGCCAACGTCAACAGCGACTTGAGTGGTTCGGCGCGGGTGTCCAGACGGGTGCCCCTTTGGACATCCCAAACCTTGACCGTCGCATCGGCACTGGCTGAGAGCAGCCAGTTGGAATCCGGCGAGAATTCAATCGCCATCACGGCCCCATTGTGCCCCCGCAGTTCGTGGGCTGCGTCGACGACAACCTCCTGATCGTCCTCGGCCTGCAGATCCCACAGCTTAATGGTTTTGTCATAGCTGGCTGATGCCAACCAGCGACCGCTGGGACTTACCGCAACGCTGTACACACTGTCGCGATGACCACGATATCGGCTGGCAACTTGCAGGTCGGGTTCGATATCGAAGACAACCACTTCTCCCGCTGCCCCAGCAATCCCGGTCCCGACCAACAGCCGTTTACCATCGGGTGAAAAAGCGATGGAATTGACTTTGCCTGGCAATTGGTCAAAACGCTGGACGGATGTTTGCTGCGGATTGTTTTCCAGTACTTCAACCGCACCAAACCGACCAACCGCCAGCCATTGCAAGTCGGGAGAAATCGCGAGCGCGGTGATCGAACGCTGTTGCGTGGCGGAACGCCATTTCGGCACATCCAGCTTGATTGGGATGTTTGCCGACGCGCCCGCCGGCCCATCGGCCCCGGCATCAATCCAGTCCGCTATCTGCTGGACGACTTCGTCTCCGGGTTGCGGCTCTCCTGCGGGGGGCATGGCCGGTTCCAATTCATGCTTGATGATCGCCAGCAGCCGACTGGATGCCGCACTGCCAGGCGTGATCATGACTCCGCTGTCACTGCCAGCCAGCATCTCTTCAAACTTGTCGACGCGGAACCCGCCATTGGCGTCATCTTCGTTGTGGCATCCAGCACAATACTTCGTCAACGCAGACTGAACCGGGGCGTAGGGTTCGTCCTGCGCGCGGGCAATCTGGGCTGCACAAGTGACGGTGACCAGCAAGATCGCGAACCACCCGACAATCGATAACGTTTTCATACAGTGCATGGTCAATGTTGAAACAGGAACTCACGACTGGTCAGCAAACTCCAGTACAGATCTTCGACAGCTTCTTTCCGCTGCGACGGCTCAACCTCGTCCAGCATCGCCTTCAGTGTTCCCAACGTCGCCGGTGATGGCGGCCGAGCCAAGGTTTGCAGGTAAGCATCCTGGATCAGTTCTGCGGCGTTAAACGGTTCGTCGCCAGACAACCAGCGACTGACGCAACTGTCCTTGTGCCTCAATTTCTGGTTGATCGTATCGCCATTGGCCAGGTGCAAAACCTGGACCATGCTGGGGGTATTACTGCGTTCGCATTCGCAAACAATGTCGCGGCTATTGCGACCGAACGTCGTCAGAAACTCGGATCGAACCGCGGAATCGTAAAGCTGTAAAGCGCGAGTCCCCAACGGATACTCTTTCGTTTGTTGGCGAACGGCGCCCAGAAATTGCACCTCTTTAAATTCTGTGGGCACGTTGGTAACTTGCGAAATGGCGTCCAGCAACACCTCCGCCATCAACCGCCTGGGATAATATCGGGAATAGAATCTCGTATCTCGTTCGTTGGCTGCCAACACCGTGCTCGATCGCTGGTAGGCCTCGGAATTCAATATCAACCGCATCAAGTGTTTCAGGTCGTAGTCGTGATCGACCAACGATTGAGCCAACGCGTCGAGCAACTCAGGGTTGGAAGGCGGGTTGGAAACACGCATGTCATCGATCGGCTCGACTAACCCGCGGCCCATGAAATTGGACCACACTCGGTTGGCAATGGAACGACTGAAATAGGGATTTTGAGGATCGGTCAGCCAATCGGCCAAATGAACGCGGCGATCCCCCGCAGCATCGAACTCCAGCGGTTCGCCGTCCAGCGGGGCAGGGCGTGGCGGTTTCCCTGTTTACGGCTGCACCAATTCACCCGTTTTCGCCAGCACCAGCGTTCTCAACCCGTTGCCGTTTCGGCTGTCACCGCCCCAGCCTTTCGCCCGCACGCGGGAGAACAAATTGGCCATCGCGTAGTATTGATCGTTGGTCCATTTTTCCAGCGGATGGTTGTGGCATTTGGCGCAGTTAATGGACAGCCCCAAAAAAGCCTGGGAAACGTTTTCGGCCATCTCCTCGGGCGTCTGGTGTAGCGCGTAAAAGTTGGTTTCGCCTTGCTCGTAACTGCTACCTTGGGCCGTAATGACGTCCCGAACCATCTCGTCCCAGGGACGATTCTGCTGGACACTGTCGCGCAACCATTGGTAGTAGGCTTTCAACGCCGGAGGTCGCAACCGGCGTCCGTTGATCAGGAAAACGTCGGACCAGCGGTACGTCCAATAGTCGACAAACTCATCACGTTCCAACAAGGCATCGATTAAATGCTGTCGCTTGTCAGGCGTCTGATCTTCGACAAACAATTCCACCTCGGCTCTGGTTGGCAGCATACCAATCGTGTCCAGAAAAACTCGGCGAACAAACGTGGCGTCGTCCGCTGGAGGAGACGGCGCCAAGTTCAGCTGCCGTAGTTTTTTCAGAATAAGTCGATCGATAACATTGTCCGGCTGGGTCGTCCCGTAAGCGGATTCTGGTACCGATGGTTGAAAGGGAACCTGGATCTGCGTGTTGGTCAACAGACTGCTGAACCAGACCACGATCGATGCCTCCCCGGGTCCGACGACGGTGGCCAGCCCGCGGTCGTCAACGGTGACAACTGGTCGCTGAGTCGAAGTAAATTTCGCCCAATGCGTCACATCCTCTTGCGAGCCATCGCTGTAGTTTGCCTGAACGGTTAGTTGAACGGTCGCACCTGATTTCAATTGAGTCGTTTCCGGTGCGACGACCAGCGACTCCAATTGCGGATCGCTTTCGCTGGGGCCCGGGGCACCGCTGGCGATCCAGTTCGCCAACAGCTGATAGTCTTTCGATTCAGGGTCCAGCTTCAAGCCGCCTTGATGAGCCACGACCCCGGTTGGTTTGATCAGCAACAAGCTGCGTCCCGGATCCTGAGGTTCAATCCGGCGACCACGAGCCTGGCGGGTAATATTGAAGTGATCGCCGACTGGATCGTATCCGTGCAACGACAAACGAAAACCGCCCTTACCAGCCTGAGCTCCGTGGCAAGCTCCAGCGTTGCAGCCCAGTTTTGACAAGACTGGCAACACGTGACGCCGAAACTCGATTTTGGCAGGCGTTTTCTGGGGTGCGGCGGTAATCGGTGACGTCGATACAAGCCAGCAAGCCAAGCCCGTCACGACAACCATGATTGGTCGGCCAACAGCCACCCAGGCTGAACTGAAAAATGCTCTCGCAGCCGATTTGGCCAAGCAACGATGCATCATTAAAACAGCTCCTTGATGGGACGGGCGCCAAAGTCCACCAGCGGAAACGGCCGACCCCCGGGTCCCGGAATCGTGGCGTGCAAGTCCAGTCCGAGTGATTGAAAAATGGTCGCCATCACGTCACCGGGCGGAGTCGGTCGTTCGGCGGGAACCGCCCCAATGGGATCACTGGCCCCGACCGCCCGTCCGCCCTGTATGCCGCCACCGGCAAAGCCTACGGTGAAACACTGCGGCCAATGATCGCGCCCTCCAGCTGGATTGACTTTCGGGGTCCTTCCGAACTCGGCAAGATTGGCAACCAGCGTGTCGTCCAACAAACCACGTTGATCCAGATCTTCAATCAACGCGCTATAGGCCCGGTCATACATCGGCGCCACGATGTTTTTCATGCCTTCGATCGATGTGAATGGCTTGGAGCCATGAATGTCCCAGGTGATTTCATCGAACACGGTCAAGAACGTGTTGATCGTGACGAAGCGGACGCCCGCTTCGATCAGGCGACGGGCCAACAGGCAGCACTGGCCAAAACGATTCATACCGTACCGCTCTCTCGTTTTGTCAGACTCGTTGGTCAAGTCAAACGCTTCGCGTGCCTGTTTACTGGTCATCAGTCGATATGCTGCTTGAAAGTTTTCATCCAACAGACGCGCATCGTCGCTGGCTTCAAACTGCTGCAACTGGCCTTCGACAATTTGCCGCATTCGTTTCCGGCGATCCAGTCTCACGGTACCAATTTGTTTGGGAGGTAGTAGATCGGGGACTTCAAAGTCTGACTTGGAAGGATCGGCCATCAGCGCGAATGGGTCGTAAGATTTACCCAGGAATCCACCGGCTTGGCCATTGGGGAGGTTTCCTCCGCCTCGCCCCATCGTTTCGGGCAGCACGACGTGGGGCGGTAAATCGGAGCGACGCCCGCGCATAAAGGCAACCACCGCCCCGGCGTGAGGCGTTTCAATTCCGCCACTGAATTTCCGTCCGGTTTGCATCATCTGCCAACCGGCGTCGTGCACCGCCGCCGAGGTGTGATAACAACTCCTGACGATTGAAAAACGATCAGCCACTTTGGCCGTCAACGGCAGGATTTCTGAAATCTGAAAGTTGTCAGAGCTGGTCGAAATCGGCTGAAATGGACCCCGGACTTCACGGGGAGCATCCGGCTTCATATCGAACGTGTCCAGCTGACTGGGAGCTCCCAGATTGAAAATCATGATGCATGACTTTCGGTCAGCATCGGGGCGGGAAAGTCCTTGCTGTTGAGCCCACAACAGGTCGGCGAGCGTGATTCCGCAAGCTCCCAGGCAACCAATCTTGAGAAAATCACGACGAGCCATGCCGTTGCAAAGCTGCGCCTTTCCATTGCTTTCCAAATCCAGCATCCGGTCTTCCTGTGCATGGGTGACTCTATTGGCTCGATCATTCCCTGCGCCACCTACGTCTGTCCTGGGCAGGGATGGCGATGACGCCTGTTTAGTTTAGCCTTTGTCGGACCGGCCTGCCAAACTGTCACCGCATTGAAATCAAAACCGGTTGGCAGTTCCAGCCGGCCACCGACGAGGACCGGGATTGGAACAAACCCAACTTTCAACACCCCGGTTCTCGCGGGAAAATGGCCAGCATGGCCAAGGTTTTCCCTGATCAGGCTGTTCATCTGGCGATTTTGCAGATTTGGCCCGGCAGTTGCTTGAAGGGGTCGAAACCGGATATTGCGCGGGAGTACCGCAAATATGTCAGGTTAGGTGGCGTGACTTGAAACCATGCCACACGTCCTCTGACGCCTAGCCCTGTGGTGGGCCAAAACATACACGGAAAGAACAGTTTTCAGGAGTTTACTCGATGGCCGTTACTGCGAAGAAAAAGTCTTCCAAAACCAAAGCCCCGACCCTCCAACCGCTCGGCGACCGCATTGTCGTTGAACGGGAGGAATCGGTAGGAACCACCGCTGGCGGAATTTTTCTGCCGGAATCTGCCAAGGACAAGCCGTCTCGCGGAACCGTGATTTCTGTCGGCGAAGGCCGCATTCTGCAAGACGGTTCTCGTCACCCGCTGCAACTTCAACCCGGCGACCAGGTCCTGTTCACCTCGTATGGTCCCGACGAAATCAAAATCGGCGAGCAAGAGTACTTGCTGATGCGTGAAAGTGACGTGCTGGCCGTGATCGGCTAACGTTTTCCAGACTTCGGCCCTTTTTTATTCGGGACTTGGAAAACCGGCTCAACCCAACCATTTAAATACAAATTCAACTTGAACCAGGAGTTCAAATCATGGCAAAGATGATTGCTTTCGAACAAGAAGCCCGCGAAGCGATTCGCCGCGGCGTATCCAAATTGGCCCGAGCTGTCAAAGTGAC
>CAZJEK010000049.1:0-23037 GCA_964545005.1 uncultured Pirellulaceae bacterium | reverse complement strand
AGATTGACGAAAATGGATTCGGAGCAGCGCTGGACAGGTAGCTGGTAGCCTTGGAATCGGTTCCAGTCGTAGGCTTGAAATCAAATCTTGAAACCGGCTGCCGACCGGCGACGACGGTCAAGCGGGAGGGGTAAACATCGGCGTCCGACGTGACCATGAGCATGCCCGAAGCCAGCGAATCACCACTGACCCCGCCATGGCTGGCCCCGCCAGTTGCGTAAATATCGACTTGTCCGCTGGAACGAACCGTTTCTTCGTAACGAATCGTCGCATCACCGCCGATCCCCGATTGCTCCGAACCGAAAGCGGCATCGCCACCGGTCGCAATCAACGTATTGTCAACTTGGCGTGTCAGAGAAGAACCGAGAGTCTTATTTGAGTGTTTAATGTGTACTAATGTCGCATCGCCGCCATTGCCACCGACGATTCCGATCCCGCCGTTTCCGCCGAACACACGAACGTTGGTGTTGGCTGAGCCATTGGTATCCAATGCCAGCGGGTTGACCACTCCGACGTCCGCACCATGACCGCCATTTCCAGTTCCGCCGGCATTGCCGCCAGCGCCGCCCTCCAAGACGATGCTGGCCCGGAGCGGTTGACTGTCACCTGCGGCGGAAAATGTCAGCGACTGAAAATTCACGCGACCGCCATTTTGTCCATCCGCCTGGTTTTCAAATCCCAATGAGCTTCCGCCTCGACCTCCCGTTAAATCGATGTCAAAAATCGTGAAGCCAGAGTTAATCATGATCGGACCTACGTTGGATAGCCAAGCGGCTCCAGCTTGCCCACCGGAACTTGTCCCGACGACATCGCTGTCCAGTACGCCATCGCCACCGCGTCCTCCAACTAGCGAGATTTTCAGGTAGCTCAACTGGGAAAACTGAAAGTCACCATTGGCCATCTGGTAACCCAGGTCAAAGCTGGCGAGCCCCCCGTTTCCTCCGGATCCTCCGTACGATTCCCCTCCTTCACCACCGAAAGCGCGTAACGTAACGTCGTTTGAGCGATCGGTTTCAATCTGGAAAGTGCTGAACCGATTTCCGTAAGAGGCATTTCCGCCGTGTCCACCATCTGCGCCGACCTGCCCAGTGCCGCCTTGTCCGCCCACGACGTCGGACAGCATCTCACTTTCCTGAGTCACTATTCGGTCATCAAACTGTAATCTGGCTGATGCCGTTGCGCCTCCGCCGTTGCCACCGCGACTGCCAACGCCGTAGCCCATTCCGCCCCAGCCACCCTGAGCCAATACGCGAACGTTTTGCCTCGCCGCACCGTCGGCACGAGCAAACCCGCCGTCGCCACCGTTTCCTCCCGACGCCGCGACAACGTCGCCTTGACCAATTCCAGGCATTCCGCCATTGCCACCGATTCCGCCAAACGCCTGAGTCAACGTCTGGCCTCGATAGGCACCCGCAAACTCTCCGCTGGTGTTAATCGCATCCCAAATAGAAGCACCAAACCCGCCATCACCACCGTCGCCACCATTTCCGCCGCGAGCAGTTTGGTCAGCATCATTTCCATCGACTCCGTTGCCGCCCTTGCCTCCATGCCCTCCGTCACCACCACGGCCATTAAGAAAATTCCATTGCTGCCAGCCATACAAATAGGCAACGGCGCTATCGCCATTCTCGCCAACTCCGCCGTCTGCCCCCGGATCGCCATTGGTACCATCAGCACCGTTGGCGCCCGGGTCACCATAAACATCATTTTGAGCAAGCAGATTGGCACTACCGCCTGCCAAGAGGGTCAGCAGAGCGAGCATCAACGGTAGGAAGTTGGGTCGGTGCTGTTCCATGATTGTCCGCAAAAGAGAAGGTGAGATTCAATTGTGAGGCTAACATAACGTGTAGTCATTCGCAGGAAGGTTCCCTTAACAGCAGAAAACTAACTGCATTTGAATCCTTTCGAATGTATCCGACGGCGTTTGGCAAGAATTGCTGTGGATACCAGACAAAACCACAAGGTGGAAGCAGGTTCCGGTACGGCGCTGAACGCCTCCGATTCGGCGAACGGCTGCGATGCTTTTCCGACCACGAAATCAAACCCGAAGCTACTTTGATCCGTCAGCTTGGCGGACCAGGAAATCGTTATCCGAGGAAATCCGAATTCCACTGTCGACAAATCGATGAGGTCGACGATCCGGCCATCAAACCAGGCTTCGGCTTCGGCCAGCGACGTAAAACTTTCATCAATGATGTTCTCGCTTTGGGCGCTAGTGACAGTCACCAAGAAATCCAGCGTATCAAAACCGTCCCCTGTCGAATTGACATTGAACAAGCCCAGCGACAACGTGTCGTCGTTCCGAAATTCAGGATTCAAGTAGCCAGTTAGAAATAGAAATCCTCCGACGTTGGCCTCTCCCCCTTCCAAGGCCAGGTCTTGCGAACCAATCGATGCTTTGCCCATTCCAACCATGGTACTGTAGTACGGATTGTTACCAGTTTGGAATCGCTGACTGATTTGCGGATCGGTTGCCAAAAATCCCTCAATGGCATTGGGGTTTGGGGAAGCAATGACATGTAACGAACCGGCAGTTCCAATTTCAGTACCAAATGCTGATTGCCGGAAAGCCATCGAGCTTGCTGTGCTGAGCTCAACAGGTGCGTTCGCATGATCAATGGAAGCGTTAACCGAGGTAAACGGCTCAATGACCAGCAATTCTGGCACGTCAAGACTGGCCGAACTCCGTGCGGTTCCGGCGACGGCATCAATGACCGCCATCGAACGGGCTTGGTTGAAGTGGCCGACCGCATTCGATCTTGCCTGCGCGGACGCGCTGCCCTGGACGTTGCTATTTCGTGCCGTCGCAGTTGCGACAGCGTTGTTATTGGACGCAGCGTCGCGATCCGCGATTGCGAAGCTGTATGATTCGGCTTGTGCTTCGGCTGCGCCTTCACCAATCGCGGTCGAATTAGAAACCGCAAGACCGGAGCGTTGACTTCCATAGCCACTGAATGCTTTGGCGCTAGACAGAAACGAACGATCCGAAACACTGGAAACAAAACTGGTTGCCTTGGAATTGGTCCCGACAGTCGGTAAATTTTCAAAATCAGCAACACCATTCCGACTGGCTGTCACCTCCAGACGGGTACTACCAAGATTGGTATTTGATGTCAGCTCAAGGGTTCCAGTTGCAAGCGAGTCACCACTGATTCCTCCCTGACTCCCACCACCAACGGCAGTCAACTTGACTCGACCTTCTGTTTGGGCAACTTGCTCATATCGGACCAAAGCGTCGCCACCTTTTCCCGACCGAAACGAACCGAAAGCTCCCAATCCTCCGAATGCGAGAAATTCTCCTTCCACCCTGAACGGCGAAGTTGAATCTGGCATCGAATTCCCTTGTCCAGTATGAATCACCGTAGCTCGACCTCCATCGCCGCCCAAGACTCCGGTCCCACCAGCTCCACCGTTGACACGCACGTGGGTGTCGGCCGTTCCCGTGGTTATCAGCGATAACGAATCGACCGACACGACGCTCGCTCCCCGACCACCATCGCCCGTCCCGCCAGCAAATCCACCGTCTCCGCCGATCATCCATAGCCTGGCACCGAGTCTTTGAGAATCAGAGTTTGCCACGAACGTTTGAGATTGGAAGTTAACGCGTCCACCGGCTTGTCCATTTGCCTCGTTTCCCGAACCGATTGCGCTACCCCCGGAACCACCCGCAAGTGAAAAGCTGAAGCCGAAGACAGAATCATCAACATCGATCGGACCATTGTTGGAAAGCCAAGCGTTGCCAGCTGATCCCCCGGAACTGGTCCCGGAAACACTGTTGTTGAGAATTCCATCACCACCATTGCCTCCCCTGAGTGTCGCGCCCAGCGAACGGATCTGAGAAGTCGAAAAGCCATCGGTTGCCAGTTGGTAGCCCAGATCAAAACTGGCAAGTCCTCCGTTTCCGCCAGCACCACCCATCGAATCGCCACCGTGGCCAGCACTTGCCAGCAAGCTGATACTTGCAGGAAAATCAGTGTCGACGGAGAATGTTCCGAATTGCCTTCCGAGCGATGCGTTGCCGCCACGACCACCGTCCGCCCCCGCACGACCCAAGCCACCATTTCCGCCCCAGGCATCGGCGTCCATTTGGCTTCTCTGGGTCGCTAACCGCTGGTCAAATTGCAACCTCGCCGAAACGGTTGCCGCGCCGCCATCACCCCCGCGATTGCCAACTCCGTAACCCATGCCTCCCGAGCCACCGCGCGACTCGGCATAAGCTTCTTGCCGAGCCACACCTTCGGCGCGAGCGAATCCTCCGTTCCCACCATTGCCCCCGGATGCAGAGCCAACGGCGCCTTGCCCAACGCCTGGCTGGCCACCGTCGCCTCCCTGTCCACCGAAAGCCCGCGTTAACGTCTCGTCGCGATAAGTTCCCGCCAACTCGCCGTCAGGGTTGAGCGCCTCCCAGATGGCGACACCAAACCCGCCAGCCCCCCCGTTGCCGCCATTGCCAGGCAACGCCAACTCGTCTGCATCATTGCCATCGACACCGTCGCCACCGTTACCCCCGCGGCCTCCGGCGCCACCGCGACTATTGAAAACCTCCAACTGGGTCTGGCCAAACAAATATGCGACGATCGGGTCCCCCGCTTCGCCCGGATCACCGTCGGTTCCGGGATCGCCAGGTGCTCCATCGGCTCCGTTGGCCCCCGGGTCGCCATTGACATTGTCTTGAGCAACCAGCTTGGGTCCGAGAAAAGTGAGCGTCGCCAATGCGAGAACAAACGGAAACAGGAGTTTGAGTTGACGGTGCATGTTAGGCTGACAATGAGAAGCAAGTGAAATTCAATCGTGATGCTATCATTCAGTGTAGTTCGTATCCCAAAAGTTCCCCTCTTCTCTCGGGAATCAGCCAACAAATGTAACAATCCAGACACTCTCAACGAAGAATCACCGACGGGCGACCGTTACAATCTTACCGATTGGTCTGTTCCGTTTGATTCCCGAGAGCCCCGTTTTTTTGCCATGAGACACGACCTGGCCAAACCACAACTCGTTGCACCGTTTTCGTTTCATTGCCTGGCTTGGGCGCTTGTGTTGGCGTTGAGTTTGACACTTGCCAGCTCGCCCCTGGTTGCGATGCAAACGGGCGACGCCGTACAACCAAACACTCGCCCAAATATAGTGTTATTCTTCATTGACGATCTCGGCTATCACGACCTGGGTTGCTACGGTTCGGAAAACTATCAAACGCCCAACATCGATCGCCTGGCGAAACAGGGCGTGCGGCTAACCCAGTTTTACTCTGCCAATCCGGTTTGTTCGCCGACTCGGGCGGCGCTGATGACCGGCAAAGCGCCACAGCGAGTCGGAATTACGCAATGGATCAACCAGCCCAATGACTTGCACTTGCCGTTAAATGAATTCACGATCGGAGAAGCCTTTCAGCAGCAAGGTTATCGAACTGGCTACATCGGCAAATGGCACCTGGGAGAAAAAGATGGGCAACTCCCAACCGCTCAAGGCTTTGATTGGATGCGGTGTGTGAACCGAGGCGGACAACCGGGTAGCTACTTCTATCCCTTCAAACGCCAGCCCCGCAATGGAATTGCCTATTGGGATGTTCCCGATCTGGAGGACAGCCAACCGGGTGACTATTTGACCGATCAACTTACGGATCAGGCAATTGAGTTTATTCAATCGTCGGGCCAACAACCGTTTCTGCTGTGCTTCGCACACTACGCTGTTCACACTCCAATCCAATCCCCGCCGCAACTGGTCGAACAGTACAGGAACCAGTTTTCAAAATTGCCTCGGTTGAAAAAGAACTTTGAGCCGGAACGAAATGGGGCCAGATCTCGGTATCGACAGGATGATCCGGCCTACGCCGCAATGATCGAGAACCTGGACACCAACGTTGGCCGGGTGATCGAACAACTTCAAACGCTGGGCCTGAGCGAAAACACCATCGTCGTATTTACCTCCGACAATGGCGGGCTATCGACATTGAAACGAATTGGCCCCACCAGTGTCCGTCCGTTGCGAGCGGGAAAAGGCTGGACCTACGAAGGCGGCATTCGGATTCCAACGATTATCCATTGGCCCAAACAACTCAAACCGGCGGTCTGCGAAGAATTGGCCATCACGATGGACTTGTATCCAACTCTATTGGAATTAACGGGCAACGAGTTGCTTCCCGCGCAGCATCTGGATGGCCACAGCCTGGTTTCAGCTTTGCGCGGGCAGGCGATGGAGAAATTGAAAACTCGATTCCTGGCCTGGACCTACCCGCATCACCACGGCTCAGGGCACACGCCATCGAATGCGATCCGCGTAGGCGACTGGAAACTGGTCGAATTAATTGACGAGTCAACTCCCGACGATCAACGACTGGAGCTGTACAACCTGGCCAATGACATTGGAGAGCAACACAACCTGGCCGATCAGCATCCCGACCGGGCCCGCCAACTGCAAACCAAGTTGACAGAATGGCTGGAGGAAACGAAGCAGGAGTAGGAGAATTTCAGATCGTATTTTTCAGGTATCAAATGGGTGCAGCTCGGTTTCCGCTCGAGCTTGCAAGCAACACTTGGTCAATTGGTTGGACTTTGGTGAACTTCTTTATTTGACATTCGGTTTGCCTTACAGTTAAAAGTCGTTATCTGTTGCAGCGTTGCCAAACGTGGTAGTTGCCACGGGCCGAAGGCCAAGCCATTTGCTTAGCCCAGGGTAGCGCTCTTCTCGCTGGCGAGAAGAAAGCAGGCCCTGGGTTAAATCGGCCAACGAATCTTCGGTCCCGCCATGGCAGGAATCAAAACGCGATACGATCCGGGACCGAACCCTCAGATTGTAAAGTTCGGTCCCGAAGTCTGGCCGATGCAAATGCCCAAGCCTTCGGGCCTAACAGGCATCTTGAAAACCAGATTGAGGTGGTCAAGTTCGGACGCGTCAAACACTATCGGCGTCGCCGGGACAAATGGCGACTCGGGTAAATGGGTCCCAGTGGTACCCAAACGAAAATAATCTTGGCGGAGAGGCCAGTCCGGGCTGGCTTTTTTTGTTTGACCGGGAGTGTTATTCGCGCGATCTTGCCAAGGGGGTGCGCAACGGACACCCGACAAGCAAATATACGATTTGCCATAGGGTTTAGGGTTGTTGGGCAATTCAGCGGCAATTAGACTCATTTTACAAATCCTGAATTCCCTTATCCCTGAGAAAGCTCATCGTGAAATCACTTCAATGCATGTTCTTGTTTGTGTTTTTGTTCGGATCGTGTCAGTCGATCAATGCTGAGATTGTTTTCGACATGGAGGGGATCGCTCCGGCGGGCTCGATCATTAGTACGGGCGTTATCAAGGACAACATTCTCGTCGGCGGAGGAAACGCTGCAATTGTCAGCGCATCCCTAAGCGGCGTTGGGGTCGACTGGGCCTCCAACGGCACCGATTACATGTATGTGAATGAAAGCTTATTTGCTCTTGATCTAGACGGAAGACTATTTAACGCGCAAAGCTTCGATGCGACTGAGTTTCGTTTAGATCTTCCTAAGGGATTAGTTGACATCCTCGTTGTTGGCCAGTACGCAAATGGGACCGCAACTTACCAGAACTTTGACTTGGACGACCTTGATAGCTTTCAAACCTTTGAATTTAATTCGTCATTTCGAGATCTGAATCGGATTAGCCTGGTCTCCAATGCTCAATTGGCTATCGATAATCTTGTGTTAGACATTGCTTCGGTTCCCGAACCTTCCTCGGCTGCGATGTTTAGCGCAGTTGTTGGCGTCGCCTGGTTCCGACGCCGCCCTAGATAATCTCGCCTAATCACTGTCGACGTCGCCGGGATAAATGGTGAATCGGGTAAATGGGTACGTACCCAAACAGGGCCAGTCCTACGGGGCTGGCAGTCGGAACTCAATTCTTTGTAGACATTCAGTTTGAAGATGAGGTTTTTACGCCGACGATTCCCAAACGAGTGCAACCGGTTACGCTGTAACCGACTAGCGCCGGCTTAATAACTTTTTCCAAGGTTTTGGCACGTTCGGCAATTCGCACCGCGGGTGGCCAAAATCTGCCTGAGAGCCCGAAAAAACGCTTTTCTCACTCGACTCGAACATCGTACATGTAATAAGGCATGCGTTTCATGCCGAGTGATTCGTAGACTTTCTGGGCGGCGTGGTTGTCGACTTCGACGTACAAGCGAATGAACATCACATCCTGCTCCTGGGCCAGCTGGTAGACGGAATGGTACAACGCCCGGAAAATCCCCTGCCCGCGGTGCTCTGGCAACACGTAAACCGACTGGATGTACCACAGAACACTATTCCGCCAGTCCGACCATTCATAGGTAATCAGCAAGCTGGCGCAGACCTCGCCGCCTCGCTGAGCGACCAGGTAGAATCCTTTGGCTTCGTCTTCAAAGACTGCTTCCACGGCCGCTTGAACCACAGCCGGATCCAACGTCTTGTCTTCGGTTTCCAACGCCATCGCGATCTGAAACCCGGCAATCGCATCGCTGTCATCGACCGTTGCTAATCGAATCATGGTCATGCGGCGTACGATTGATGCGAGTTTCGTTTTTCTTCGTAAAACCGTCGCGCCTGGCCAACCCAATCGTCGCGAAAAATGCGGTCCTTGAACGTCAGCAGGTGTGAAAACTCATCGATCGCCTCGGGTGACCAATCCATGATCTGCTTGAAAGTGTAAACACCGTAATCATTCAAGCGAGCCTCCAGGACTTCAGCGATTCCCGAGATGCGTTTTAGATCGTCGACCTGCTTGGGAGGCTCGGTATAGATCAATCCGCGAATCGCGTGTTGCCTGACTGGACCGCCATACTCATCGTCATATTCCAATTCGTTCTGGCGACGAATGGCCATAGCTTCGGTAAACGAAATGACGTTCGTATCAGACTCGATCGACGCGGTTCGTTGATTGGCCAGGCGTGCCAAAACGGCCGCTCGCTCTTTTCTCAGATTGCGAATCGTTTCTTCGCTGGCTTTCAATTTGGCTCGCACGGCCGTCAGCTCGGTTTTATGATGGTCCAATTGAGACGCTTGTTCGTTTCTTTGCCCCTCCAGTTCAGCCAACTTCGCCTGCATCGCCTGTTGCGAACCATAGGCATCCGCATACTGCTCTCTCAACGTGCGCAACTCTTCCATGGTCCGATGATCGGATTGATCTCGTTCGGCGACCAGCGATTCAAGTTCGGAAATTTGCTGGCATCGTGCCTGCAACTCGTTGATCTCAGTTCTCAACTTGGCAATCGTTTGCTGAGCATCGGTCATTTTGTGAGTCAACTCAACCGACCAATCTCGACTCTCAGCCAACTCGTTCAACAGGGCAGTGCGTTGTTCTTCCAACGTTTCAATCCGGCTGGTCCACTCTGATTTGTTGTCGCTCAGACTGCGAGATAAATCCTGCTGCTGTTGATTGAACAGCTGTTGCTGGGCTTGCAACTCCAATCGTTCCTGCAACAGTCCGTCGCGTTCTGTTTGCAACAGTTCGTTGACCCGGCAACTATCGGACAGTTGCTGTTGCAGATCCGAATTGGAGGATTCCAGTCGAACCTGTTCTTCCTGCTGCGACGCAACCCTGGATTCCAACTCCTGGCACAAATCGGTCAATTCGCCGACCTGCGCGGCCAATTGTTCGCTCTTGTCGCAGACCTCTTCAAATTGCGCCTGCTGCTGGTTACTTTCGCAGACCAGTTCGTCGATCCGCTGCTGGTGACTGGCCAGCAGTGCTGCCAGTTCAGCTTCACGAGTCTTGGCATCATCGGCGAACTGATCCCGTTGGTTGGTCAGGTGACGAACGGCATCGGTATGAGATGCAACCAGCTCCGCCAATTCGGTTCGTGTTTCCTCCAGCTCGTCCGCAAATTGATCCCTCTGGGCGGTCAGATGCTCAATCCGCTTGGAATGATCCGTGGATTGAGATTCGGTCTCTTCGATGTAGGCATCCAGCTCATCGCTAACCTGTTCCAACTTGGTTTCCAACTCGCTACGCCGTTTCAATTCACTCGACAATTGATCGCGCGCTTCCTCCTGCTGCGAACGCATGCGATGGATGGTCGTTTCCTGGTTCTCCAGCCTTTGCTTGAGACCGCGAATGATCGTTTGAGCACTGGATTCACTTTCAATCGCCTGATCCCGCTGCTCGGTGACCAACTGCAATTGCTCGCGATCATTATCCAACGCCTGCTGCAGGTTGAGTCGTTGTTGTTCACTGGCTTGCAGTTCTACCAGTTGCGACTGCAAGGACTCGTTTTCGGCTTTGACTTGGTCGTGCTCGCGACGCAATGACTCCAACGCATCGGTAGCAACCTGCTGCGACGCCAACGTCGATGCGCACTCGGTGCGAGCTGCCTTCAACAATTCGTTGGTGTCAGCCAAAGCCGACTCCAGGGTAACGTATTCCAACTCCAGACCGTCAGCGTTGCGGGTGGCTGTTTCCAAAAGTTGCTGCTGGCTGGACAGTTCTGACTTGAGCGCCGCGATCTCACCCTGCGACGTTGTCAATTGCTCGGACAGTCGGCTGCGATCGGCAACGGCGGTCTCCAGTTCAGCGGTTTGCTGACGCAACGACGTTTCAAGTTTGGAAACCTGTTGCCGCCATTGGTTCTCAGTCTCGGCGATCGCTTGCAGGTGCTGTTGGCTGGCCTGGTGCAACTGATCCTCGAGCTCCATCCGTCGTTGTCGTTCGGAAACCAGTGACTGGTTGGTATCTTCATAGCGACTGTTGGCGACGGCGACCTGCGCTTCCAGTTCCGCCCGCTCTCGTTCCGCCTGTTCGCGGCCCTGCGACCAGTCATCACACAGCTGTTGCAACACATTCAGCTGGCCCTGCTGACGATTGAATCGTTCATCCAGTTTGGTATGCGAGTTGTGCGCCAGTTTGAGTGAGGTTCGCAAATCCTCGTTCTCGCGAGATAACTTGCGGCGCAGCGACTCTTCTCCGCTGCGATCGCGGTACCAGATGAAATACCCAAAAAACAATCCGGCCGAGACCAGAAACAATCCAACAATAAAATCCATGGTAGAACCCATGACGGCTCCGTTTTGAAAACGGGTTGCGATCCAATTCAGGACGTAAAAATCCTCGTATCTTCGTGTCGGACAGGCAGAATCCGTTTCTTCAGCAAAAGTTCGCTAACCGGAAAAGTTTGCCATGCTTGAGCAAATGCTAGCGGCGATCAGGAATGCATTTAGAATAGTGACTGCTTTCTGCCCCGGGACAACCCTTCGACTCATCAGCCATGGCAACGCTCACGTTTACTTGCCCAAATTGCCAAAAACAATACAACCGAGTCAAGCCTGAGATGGTTGGCTACCGGGTCAAGTGTTCCTGCGGCACCGAGTTTCGACTGGGCTCGAAAAAAGATCGTCAGCCTGGGATCGACAAGCAAATCAATGCCAAGCGGCAGCAGAAAACCCGGCGTGGAGCAGATCCGGGAACAGCCACACCCGTTCCCACCGCCAAGCCGGTTGCGGCGGCCAGCAAACCGATTGCCGATTCCGACTCGTTCGATGCAGCGGCCGATTGTTCGGCAGAATGGGAATCGCTGATCGAAACCAGCAGCGATGGAGGATCATCCCAACCTGCGAGTCAGTCCAGTCAAACCGATTCGCATTCACGCCCGCCCGCCAAGGCGAACAAGGCAGCCCCGACGTCAGATGCCAGCAACGAGCGTTCTGTTGCTGGTCAGTCACGCTCTTTTGAGGATCTCGACGTCGATATGTTGATCGCCATTCCGACCGCCGAGCCTCACCCGCCAGCCAAGAAAGTCAGCCCGCAGCAGCCGGCTTCGCGGCCGCCCCAACGTTCAGCGCCAGTCGTTCAACCGTCCCAGCCCAGCAGCGTTCCGCCCTTGCCTGTTGCATCGGCACCGGTGACGCAAACTCCAGTTGTTTTGGATCCGGTTCCGCTGGACGACGATTTGCTACTGAACTCGGTGCCGCTGGCGGTACCGTCCCAGTTCGAACAACAATTGCGCCCGGTCGGCAGTACGCGCCAGCTTTCTCGCAGACCGGGTCGGCGTTCAGCAAACCGAAACAGAAATCGCTTGCCGTCAGTGGCAGGCCCGGTTGGCAGCATCGTGGTCGGCGTCATTTGCAGCGTGATTCACTTTTTCTATTTTTTGGGGATGCTGCTTGCGATCTTTGCGATTTATAGTGCCATGAACTCACTGGGAGCGCCAGGGGCAGAGGTTCCTGCAGGAACGAAGAACACCTTAATGTTGCTGCTATGGCTCACTACGTTTTTTTTCCTGATTCTATTCGCGTCAAGTCTATGGCTTTTCATCAGCGGCATCATGGAACTCGCTCGCCAGCGACGTTCCATCGTGGCAGTAATTTTTGCCGCCGTCATGTCCTGCATTCATCTAGGAATTGTCTGGCTCGCATTTCTAGTCCGAGCCGTCAAAGATAGCTCGGCATCCCCGATAGCAGGTCCACTGGAACCCGGTGACAATACCACAACATCGTTAGTTGTCGCCCTCGTCAGCAGCATTCCACCGCTAGCTGTAATTGTCTTGGCGATTGTTCGCAGCACCGAACGCCGGGAATAGTCAGTGCGAAACGCAAGAAGCAGGGACACGATCGCGGGTGTACCCAACATGTTTTACAACGAAAAACTACTTTCGCTTGGCTGGCTTACAAAGCTTCTTTTTGGAGCATGCCAGTCGGTTGCACTTTTTGCAAACGTGTGTGGCAACCTCTTCCAGTTCAGCCTGATTCTGCTTGCTGGATTTCTTTTTCTTCTTTGACTTGCACAATGTTGCCACGGCTGGACCTCAATGCGTTTACAGATTGGCTGAAAATTGATTGTAACCTTTACCCAACCGCCGTGAAGTTTCAAAACCTTGCAAACAACTTTTGAAGTTGCACTATCGCAGTTTATCCTGGGAAATGGAAACCCGACGCGTGAGCGAGGGCTACACCGACGCGAGTCTTCCCCTCGTTTACGCGTCGGGTTTCCAAAGTGTGCAACTTCTAAACAAACAACTTGAATAACCGGTAAATCCGGTCCGTTGTCAGCAATCATCAAGTTATCAGGATTTTGCCGACAGTTGTTTGACAGGCCTCACTAGCAACCTAATTTTCGTTACAAGCTTGTTTGCGCTGGGGAGCAGCAAACAGGTTTTTGGCGGTAAGGGTTGGCTGGATGCCAAAGGGGCCTTACCGCCTTTTTTTTTCGCGCTATTTGCGCCCTAAACGCTCCAGGCAGTTGATCACCAAGGCGGTCCATCCTGTCTGATGGCTGGCCCCCAGGCCTCGTCCGGTACAACCGTGAAAATACTCATAAAACAGCACGAGATCTTTCCAATTCGGATCGGACTGGAAACGAGGATCGTCACCGTTGGCTGGTCGCCGGCCGTTGGCATCGGGTAAAAACAACTTCGCCAGTCGCGTCGCCAACTCCTGAGCCACCTGCCGTAAATTGATCGTGTTGCCTGAGCCGGCGGGACATTCGACCTGCAACGTATCACCATAGAAGTCGTAATAGGTTTCCAGTGACTCGATCAGCAAATAGTTGACCGGAAACCAGATGGGTCCCCGCCAGTTGGAGTTCCCACCGAACAGCCCGGTATCCGACTCACCCGGTGTGTAGGCAACCGAAACGGTTCGTCCATCCAGCGTCAACTCAAAGGGGGTCTCCTGGTGAGCCTTGGACATCGACCGCACACCAAAATCAGACAAGAACTCGGTCTCATCCAGCAACATCGTCAACAGTCGCTCAAGCCGTTTTCGCGATGGAATCGCCAACATCAGTTTGGGAATGTCACCACGTTTCTCCAAGTAGGTGATTTGGCCGGCCAGTTCCTTGCGGTTTTCCAGGAACCAGAACATGCGTTTCTTGAAACCAGGAAGTTGATCGATCAAGTCAACGTCCAGCACCGAAGCCGCCATCAGGGGAATCAACCCGACCATCGATCGCAAACGAACGGCGATGTACTGTTCTCCGCGATGCAGATGATCGTAGTAAAAGCCATCCTCTTCATTCCACAGCCCGGATCCTCCCAGCTTGTTCATGGCATCCGCAATCGAAACAAAATGTTCGAAAAACTTCGATGCGACGTCTTCGTAGGCGGGATCTTCGCGGGCCAGTTCCAACGCAATCGACAGCATCATGCAACAGTAAAACGCCATCCAACCGGTCGCGTCGGCCTGGTCGAGGTGCCCTCCGAAGGGTGACGTCTGAGACCGATCAAACACACCGATATTGTCCAGTCCCAGGAAGCCACCGGAAAAAATATTGTTGTCATCGCGGTCCTTGCGATTGATCCACCATGTAAAGTTGATCAATAACTTATGAAAGACCCGCGCCAGAAATCCGCGGTCGGTCTGACCTCGACGTTTTCCGATTTGATACACACGCAACGCCGCCCAGGCGTGCACAGGCGGATTGGTATCACTGAAACCAAACTCGTAGGCAGGAATCTGACCACTGGGATGCATGTACCATTCCCGCAGGAACAGAATCAGCTGTTGCTTGGCAAAGTCGAGATCGATATTCGCAAATGGGATCATGTGAAACGCCAGATCCCAGGCGGCATACCAGGGATACTCCCACTTGTCGGGCATCGAGATGACGTCCCGGTTGACCAGGTGCGACCACTCCGCGTTGCGCCCCGTCAACCGGGCTGGCGGCGGTGCTGGTCGATTGGGATCGCCACGCAACCAGTCACGAACGCTGTAATAGTAGAACTGCCGCGTCCACAGCAAGCCGGCGTAGGCTTGCCGGGATATCAATCGGGGCTGTCCCTCCAAGCCTTCCAGGACGGTGTCATAAAACTGGTCCGACTCGCGAATCCGATCTTCAAAGACCTGATTGAAGTCAGCGCCGACCGGGAATTCGTCGTCGACCGGCAATCGGTCGAAATCGACCTCACTGCACAATCGCATCTGCAACTGAACTTCCTCGCCCGGTTTCAGCCGCATTTGGAAATGCGCGGCTGATTTGGTTCCCATCTGTGCTGGATGCACGGCTGACAATTGCTTGTCGCAGACGAAGCGATGAAACGCATCCTTGACGTAAGGGTGTTCGTTTTCCACACCATGCAAACGTTCCTGGTTGGTTTCATTTTCGGTAAACAGCAGTGGCGCCGCAGCGCCATCGGGGCCGTTATCGATCAACCAGTAAAACCTGCCCAACGACACATGATCAATCGTGACCTGATGAGGGTTGTCGCGCTGCAAACGCGGCCGAGGCCAATAGCCTTCACCGGTTCGGCCATGCGACCAGGTATTGCGACACCAGACTGTCGGCAAACAATCGATCGCCGCCGGCTCTGGCCCGCGGTTAACGATTTTCAAGCGAATCAACACGTCATTTGGCGCGCCCTTGGCATACTCGGCAAACACATCAAAGTACCGCGACTCATCGAAGACACCGGTATCACGCAATTCAAATTCGCGCTGTTCTTTCCCCCGAGCTGCATTTTCGTCAATCAATCGCTGATAAGGAAACTCGGCATGGGGATACTTGTACAAGGCCCGCATGTATGAATGCGTTGGCGTTGAGTCCAGGTAAAAGTACTCTTCCTTGACGTCTTCGCCATGGTTTCCTTCGGGACCGGTCAACCCAAACAGACGTTCTTTCAAAAACGGGTCTCGATGGTTCCACAACGCGATTGAAAAGCAGACTCGACCTTGCCGATCGGTGATTCCCAGCAGCCCGTCTTCGCCCCACCGATAGGCTCGCGATCGCGCATGGTCGTGTGGAAAGTAACGCCAGCTGTCACCGTTTTCGGAATAGTCCTCGCGAACGGTGCCCCACTGCCGCTCAGCCAGGTAGGGCCCCCATCGTTTCCAATTGGCGATACGCTGGCGATCTTCATCCAGTCGGATTTGTTCTGCCATGTCAGGGGGGGAGCTTGCGGCCATGCTGTTCCAAATTGAATAACGGCTGAACAATCAACGATCCGTCGAGCCGGAGAAAGAACCACTACTTATACTGCGCGGCGACTTCAGGTTTCTGCAAATAATTGGCACTCCACAAATAGAACGCCAGCAGCCCCAGGCCAATCACGACGCCGAACGCAAATCCGCCCCAACTGAAAATCTCGGTCATCCGCTGGATCGCCACGGCTTGACCATCCGCCTGCACCTCCGGATTGTCCATGATCTTACGCATGGCGCCCAACTGATAAAAAGTTGCATAGGCAGAGAAACCAATTTTCACCAACTGGTAACCTGCCGCCAGGTAACATGCGATGCGCAATATGTTTCGGAATTTTTCTTTGTAAGACAACGCGCCGATCCCCCCGGTGACCAGCATCGTGGCAACCACCAGTGCGACCAGATTGACAATCACGATTGGAATCATCAACTGCTTGACGCCTTCAAGCTGGGCTTGTTGCAGGTCCTTTTGAGCCGAATCGGGCATCTGCTCAATCATCGAAACCGAAAACGATTGAAATGCCAAGCCGCCAACTGCGGTGCAGACGGAAAGCAATCCCATGATTCCCAGTACCAGGCAGATGATCGCGATGGCTTTAGAAGCACCTTCGTTCGGTCGCGAATGGACCACGAATGATTCATCAGGATTGGCTTGAGGCGACTCGAATGGATTATTGGACATTTCAATTCTTCCCGGGTACTAGTTGGATTCAGACCAAGCCCCATTTTTTTCGCAGGAACCATTCGACCGCAAGTAGACCAACGAAAACGGCCAAAAAAGCCGATGCATCGGCCATGGTTTCTCCAATACGCCACTTGGTGGGGATTTCAATTTTCTTCATCGGTGGATTTTCGATGAACTGATCCAACACGTCCGCCAACTCTTCGGGGGCAATCGCACGGCCGCCGTAATCGCTGGTTTGATTCGCCAGACGCGCTAACTGTTCCGGGTTGGCAGCCGGATTGGCGCGCTCTTTGTCACGATCAATCACGACGAATTCTCGTTCACTGTTGCCAATCAACCCGCCATCATGGCTGGCTTCTACTTTGACTCGATAAACCCCCGGCTGCACGACCAATTCGGGCGTTAACAAGCTTTCGTACTGGTCGCCAGCACGCACGACGTTGACCACTTCTTCGGTACCGTTGGGCAGCACCAGGACGGCATCAAACTTGACCCCGGTCACTGATTCGCCCGAGATCGAATTCACGTTGACGCCGACTTTAATCCTGGACTTCGGAGCAAACCTGCGTTTGGGCAAATCAATCGAAATCGTTTCACCTTCACGCGAGTCCCAAAATGCCAGCCAGAGCACGACCTGTCGCCAAAACTGATCAAATTCCTGCTGGTATCCGTTCGTCGTCCAGCGCCAGGTCGAATCACCGGCAAACGCGATCACGCGACCACCGACTTCTCCTTTGATCATGATGGGACGTCGAGCATCATCATCGCTTTGCAAAATGACTTCGCCGGTGGGCTTGGGGACCAGTCGATTGGCGCCGACCAGTGGCGGAAGTTTTTCCCAAGCTTCGCGATTCGCTCCCGAATCAACGATCCGGGTCAAAAAATGACTCCGCGATGGAACCAATTTGATCGGCGAGTTAACGTGGTACTCAACCCGAATGTCCTCACCAAAATCCTGACGCTCAGCCATGTTCATGGTTACCGGCAACACATCGGCCAACGGCGTGCGTTGATACAGTCCGGGACCAAAGCTATGCGTACCTCCGATCATCAACAACCCCTTGCCCTGTTTGATCGTTTCAGCCAGTTGCTGCAGGGGCCCCGTCCCTGTTCGATGATCGAACAATGCCCTGGAATCAACATTTACCAGAATGAATACGTCGTACTTATTCTCCGCAGCGAATTCACTGGCAAACTCGTTCAGCGGCCACTCTTGTCGCGAACGGTCATCGAGAAAAATGGGCCGGTAATCCAGATCAACGAATTCCAGCGCTGGCAATGAGTCCCTCAACTCCCGCTGTTCATAGCTCAAGCCGCCGCCAATCATCAGCACCCGCATACCTTCATCGCGAACGGTCAAAAAACCATCCAGCGAGTTGTTGCGAACGGCCAGTTCGCCCGGCATCGGATTGGCACGGACCTTGATCCGATACTCTCCCGGTTCGGTGGGGCGATACTTGAGCGTGACGTTCATTTCGTCATAGGCCCGGCGGGGACGGATGATTTCAGTGGCCACAACTTTCTCTTCCGATCCATCACTGACCAGCAAATCAACCGCAATGTCCTGACCTTCGTATCCCCGCGCCACGACAGTCGTTGCCGCCAGCAGGTCCGACTTTTTGTTGACCACCATCTGTTCGGCAAAACTGGTGACTGCAACATCGGCCAGCTGCCCAGTATCGCCCGGTACGCCCAGTTGCACCGCAATCAGCGGAACCTCCATGTCTTTCAACTGGTCCACGGCTGAGATCAACTCGACATCCGGTTCAAGCACATTTTGCACGCCGTCGCTGGCCAACACGACAGCCACCAGCGGTCGGTCACGAACTTCAAGGGCGGCATCATAAATTGCTGTCCCGATATCGGTTTCGCTGCCTTCGGGTGCCTCTGGTAAAGGCAACGAGCCATCTTTGAACTCGATCGTTTCCGATCTTCGATCAAACAATCGAAAACGGACTTCAATTTTGTTGTCGATCAGCTGCTGGATTCGAGGTTCGTTGGCCACAATCGTTTCCGCTAATGTTCGCCAACGCGTCGAATCATCGGAAACGTGGGGCAAGTCCATGGACTGGGAAACGTCCAACAGCACCATGATGACGGCGGCCTGGTTTTTCTGGATCTGCTGCACACAACCAGGTCGCAACAACGTCAAAAACGCCATCAGCAGGACGCCCAGCCGTAGCGTGGCCAATGTCCAACGTTTGCCGGGACCGATGTCCTTGAACGAAGGGCCTACCAACAGCAACGCCATCGCTGCGATCAGCAACAGGACCATCAACACAGGTCCAAACACAGGCTGAAAACTGAGGTTACCCAAAACTTCCTCAACGATAAAAACGATTGGACATCAAAAACTCAACCGCCAAAATGACCATCATCAACACGACGACCAACGGATAAAACTCCTGCCCTCGTCGAGTCTTACCCTGCTGGCGTTGGATTTCATTTTGCTGAGTGGCCAACTGGTATCGCCCTGCCCCCAGAATTTCATCCAGCTCGTCGGGCCGCAATCTTGCCAAATCAGTCGCCCCAGCGCTCAAGTTGGAACTGAATCCTCGCAACACCACATCGCCATCGAAATTGCCCCGAAACCGGTAGTGCCCCGGCTGATCATTGAATCGATAGCGGACGCGTCCGTCGACGGAGTTCAACGGGGTGGGCGGCTTGTTTGGATCCGGCGAAAAGACGCGGTAGGCTTCTGGGTTGGCCCGCAGGTCATTCTCAAACACCGCCGTTTGACCAACTTGAATGTTCAGTGAATCGGCGTCGGTTTGCACCAGATAGGAACTGATTCCGGTCATCAAATAAAACCAGGGCAGCTGTTTCCCGGTCAGCAAGCGGTTCCACGATTGCCGCCCTTCCAGATAACTGGGTTCGCTGATCGGAGTCGTCATCGTCAATACACGCCCCTGTCCAATCTGGCGCTCGACGATCGCCGGCTCACGATTGCTGTACGACAACACGGTTTGGGTCGGATACTCCTGGTTGCCATTTTCCGGCTGCAATCCCCAATGCTGGTAGATGGGAAATCGATTCCATAAAACTGACGTTTCCAGACCTTCGATAGGACGGAAAATGGGATGCGATAGTTCGTCGGGACTAAGGAACAAGTCGTCGGTTTCGTTGTACCAGATCAAATCCAGCTCCCCTCCGATCACCCGTTTCGCATTGTCGGTCAGAAAGGAAGGATCGACCTGACCATTGGAGCTGGCGTTGTGTCCCAGAAAGATCCCCAATCCACCTCCGGCATCCACGAACGCTTCCAACTGCTCCCATTGGGCGTCCGAGAGCGGGCCAGGATCGACCAGCATGACAGCGCGGTAGTCGGCAAGTTCCGTTTGATCGGGCCGCAAACTGGACACTTCGATCGTATCGCAACGGTACCGACTGATCCCCGCGCGGACAAACTGTTCTGGAGCCAGCAAGCTGACGACAGGTCGAAAGAACACGTCTTCACCGTGTACAACCAGCACCGACCGAGCTGGGCTGACTCGAAATGTAAAGTAACGTTGGTCGTCCAGAGACAAGCCATCCACGCCTTCGATCGCAACCGTCCCGTGATAAGTCCCGACGTCCAAGGGCCGGGTGATCGTAAACTGAATATCGGCACTTCCGTTTTCTCGAATGTCCCGGTTTAGTGTCTGGGCAGGATAACGACCGGCTGGAAACACGGCTTCTCCATCGCGAACTGTAGGACGGGCGGGATCAATCTGCTCCAGCTCCATCTTCACCGAACGCTGGGCAGCTGCTCCCCGCCTGACAATCTGAGTATCGAGCGTCAATGTGCCCGCCGGTGCAATCTCTGGCGACGACAATCTCAGTTCACCCAATCGGAAATTAGCCGGATCGGGAACCCCCAGATCGACGATGAACAAGCTGATGTCCTCATCGCGTTTCAAGCGCTTGGCCAACGTACCGGAAACTTCCCCGACCCAGCTCTCACGCGTCAGATCCGTTAACACGTAAACTTCTTTGCGTTCCAGCGGTGCCTTTTCCAGAATCTTCAGTCCATCCTCCAATGTGGTGGGCAATTTTGGCCCGACGAAACTGGTTTCCAATACTTCCAGCCGTCGCCCCGCAGCACCCACGTCGACGGAAAAGAAAGGAGGATCGCCATCAGTTGCGGCCACACAAACCTGGCTGTCAGCCGGTAACTGCCCAACTAACCATTGACCAAACGCTTGAGCTTTTTCCAAACGAGTCAGATTCTCAAACCGGTACTGCATTCGTGGCGATGTATCGACCACAATCAATGCCGCCACTGGTGCCTGGTCATCACCAATCAGCCGCGCATCTTCGGAACTCAACAGCTTTACCAGCGAATAACCTCCAAACAGCAGGTGTCCCAATAACAAAGTCCCCAGGATTCCGACAAACAGAGGATTTCGCTTTGGTTGGAGAAACGCCAGTAATCCAATACCACCCACCAGCAATCCACTGATTCCAACTCCGCCCAAGGTCAGCCAATTGCCGAAATCGCTGGATGCGACCGACGGCCCCGCCAGGGCGACGGCCAACAACCCAATCAGCAGACAGCGCATGATCAGCAGCAGTAAATGCTTTAACCGCATCCGTGAACGAGTCGTTTTCTGTCGTTGTTGCAAAAAACGCAGCGCTGGAAAATCGATCTCCTTGGGTTTGGGCTGCATCAGGAAGTGCAAAATGATCGGCACCGTCATCAGCAAACCGCCGATCCCCAACGCCCCCAGATTGGTCCACGTCATCTGCCTAGCCCCTCATCTTGCGACTGTGCAGATACTCCAGAAGTGCCTTATCAAACTGCATGCTGGTATCAATTGGAACATAATCAATACCGCTGCGCCGGCACATTCGAGCCAGTGAATCACGAAATTCGTTGATCTGATCCAGATAGCCCTTTCGATATCCATCAGCATCAATTTTGAGCTGTTCATCGGTTTCAGGGTCGCGCATCTTGAACACGCCTTGAAACGGGAACTTGACTTCGGCCTCATCCAGGACGTGAAACAGAATCACATCATGCCCCCCGTGCTTCAAACGAAACAACGAATCTGTCAATGCGTCCGGTTCGACCAACAGATCAGAAAAGATCATCACCAACGAGCGGTGCTTCAGCATCGATCCCAGTTGCCCCAGGCTCTGGCGGAAGTCCGTTGTTCCAGACGGCTCCAGATTCGACAGCAGAGACAGCAAGTTGCCCAATTGCGTTCGCTTGGATCGTGGGGGCAAACTCTGGCGAATTCTTTCATTGAACGTAACGAGCCCAACGGGATCCTGTTGCGAGATCATCAGATAGGCCAACGCGGCGGCCAGACAAACCGCATAATCGAATTTGTTCAATTCCTGCTGATAGGTGTAGCCCATCGATTGGCTTAAATCCATCACCAGAAAGCCGGTGATGTTGGTCTCAGACTCAAACTTCTTGACGTAGTACTTGTCTGTCTTGGCATAGACCTGCCAGTCGATATCCTTCAGGTCGTCACCCTGGTTGTATTTTCGATGCTCACTGAATTCCACCGAAAACCCATGAAACGGGCTGGCATGCAAACCATGCAAAAAACCCTTGACGACAAACTGGGCGCGCAGGTCCAGCCGTTTGATCTGATTGATGACCGAGGGTTTGAGATACTTTTCGACCGACATTATTTTTCGAACTTGGGAATGTCGGGCTCTGGGATTTCAGCCAACAACCGGTCAATGACATCTTCCACCGTCATTCCTTCGGCTTGCGCCTGGAAGTTGGTACTGACGCGATGTCGCAGGACGGGAATGGCGACTTTCTTGACGTCTTCCAAAGCCACGGAAAATCGACCATCCATCGCAGCCATGGCCTTGCCGCCGGCGATCAGGAATTGCCCAGCACGTGGCCCAGCCCCCCAGTCAACCAGTTCCCGGACAAACTGCGGTGCCTGTTCATCGCCAGGCCGAGTCGCTCGCACCAGCCGCGCCACATAGGCCACCACGTAATCGCTGACGGCTACCGAATGCACCAACTTTTGCAAATTGACAATCGCTTTAGCCGACAACACCTTCCGGACATCAACCGACTCATTGGAACTGGTCGCCGCCAGGATCCGAACTTCCTCTTCGGCCGTCGGATAGCCCACCTTGATATTGAACATGAACCGGTCCAGCTGGGCTTCGGGAAGGGGGTAAGTTCCTTCCTGTTCAATCGGGTTTTGCGTCGCAATCGTAAAGAACGGTGGTTCCAGTTCGTATGTCGTCCGCCCAACCGTGATTTCTCGCTCCTGCATCGCCTGTAGCAATGCCGCCTGGGTCTTCGGAGGCGTGCGGTTGATTTCGTCGGCCAGCAAAATATTGGTAAAGATCGGACCTTCGACAAAACGGAACTGTCGCTTGCCCTGCTCGTCTTCTTCCAGCACATTGGTGCCGGTAATATCAGAAGGCATCAGGTCTGGCGTAAACTGGATTCGCTTGAAGTTGACATCCAGAATTTTCGCAATCGTGCTGACCATCAACGTTTTTGCCAGACCGGGCACACCCTCCAATAAACAGTGCCCCCGGGTGAAAA
>CAZJEK010000048.1:0-23153 GCA_964545005.1 uncultured Pirellulaceae bacterium | reverse complement strand
GTTCGTGTCGTCTTGCCATTGGTTCTCCTCCTTGAAGAAACCAAATCCTCGTCAAAAACGACTTTCAGTACAATATTGAATGTTCACGCTCCCTAGTCCAGCTCGATTGGAAACCCGTCCACCAAACCGCCGCCTCCCGGTGGTCGATCCGCTTTTGGAATCCTGAAATCGCTGAATCGGATTTTTGAAAGCCTGTCTCCAAAACCGCTCTCTCATAACCCCTGATACAGAAAATGGGGGAATTCCATCCGACCGATCCGCTTTTTTTAATGCCTGTCTCTGAAATCGTCTGAAATCGCTGAATCGGATTTTTAGAAGCCTGTCTCCAAAACCGAGGAAATTGGGTTTTTAATATCGCCGGTTACCGTGGAATGAAAAATGGGTTTTTTGCATCTCCCGTTCCTGGCTCTTATCGTATGACCTATACGGGTCGGACTGGACTGAAAACTGGAACGTGGCCGGGCGAAGATCGTTTTGCCCCTCCAACGATTTGCGAACCGGTGGCGTAAGCCCAACTCGGCTGTTGGCCAGCAATTCTCGACGTCGAAGCTTGAAGAACTCGCTGGTACGGCGATAGGCGTCATCGTACAACTCTCCCCAATTTTTCGGATCCGCCAGCATTGCATTCGCAAATTGCTCCGTAAACCAGCCGCCGATGGGAATACTGAACCAACTGTACTCATCGCGTGAACTCGCACTGATGTCGATCACCCCGCGGTATTCCAACAATAAACTTTCAAACTCAGTCAACCCGCGAATTCTCTCAGCCTTCAACTCGGGAGTCAGTTGGCCAAAATCCGGGGTCGTTGGAGAACGAACATTGCAGGTATCCGAAATCAACACCGTCAGCCTCGCCCCCTTCAATTTCAACTCGTCAAACAGACGCTTCCGGGACAGATCTTTCGATGGAATTTGAAAGAAATGGCCTCCCGATAAATCCCCCATTTGGAAGTACGAGGCATAGGCTCCATGACCAACGTAAAAACAAAACAGCGAATCATCAGGACTCAAACTCAATTCCCGAACCGCTTTGACGATCGATTCGGCTGTGCATTGATCACCCGTCAACACTGTTCGCGACCCTATGAAATCGCCGCCAATCTGATCATCGATCAATCGCTCAAGCCTCTCAATCGAGATATTGACCATCGAGCCAATGGAAGCATCATCCGTCAATCCACACAACAACAGGTGGATCGACCGCCGCCCCGTCGGATTCGGCTGAGGATGCGGATTCGGATTCGACTGAGGCTGAGCCTGCGGAGGGAGAATTGGCTGGTTCAAAACCGGCGGGTAGGGTTGAGCCACCAAATCCTCGCGTTTCGTCAAGATCGCCTTGACGAGCCATGGCTCTACTTCACCGCTACGAACGTTCCGCAACTCCAGCCGAGTCTGCCCGCATCTGCCAGCGATTTGTTGCATGAGTCGCCGATAGTCCTGTTCCGAATTGACAGGCACTCCATCAATCGAAACGATCACGTCCCCCGGCTCAGCACTAGCCTGCATGTTGGGTTGAGTAGGCATCGCCAGGCGAGACATCGGTCCCAACTCGTCAACCCAAGCCAGCCTCAGACCACCCCCGCTGGCAGGTTCAGCCCGGACTCGTAACCGGTAGGCATAATCAGGATGAGGAGGTTTTGAGGATGGGACACACTGCAGCGACGCCTGTCCAATCAACTGAACCAGATTTCCAGTTCGAGTATCTCGCGCAGTAAGTTCGACTTTTCCTCCGGTCTCCTGGCATCGCTCCATCGCCTGATAGTAGTCCGAGAACGTAGCGATCGCTTGACCATTGACCCGAGTAATGACGTCGCCGGTCTCCAACGTTATCAACGACCCATCACTAACTCGCCTCAACCCTGTCGCCGGCCCACCAGAAGTAACCGACAAAATGCTTAATCCGCCCGTGACTTCCATCGCCTGGAATTCCAATCGATAGATCTCCTCCATCGCTTGATGGAATGGCTTCCGGCCTGTTTGAGGCTCTTGTGGCTGCAAGTCCGCTGCACCCGGTGGCCACTGAAGGAGTGAGCTTGATTTCTGATACTCCTGGACATCGCCAATCTTCTGAGAAAGCTCTGCCCCCTGGCTAATCGCAACGAAACCAACCAGACAACTTACCAACCAACAAGATACATTTAGAACGCGACGCAACTGATAACAGGACATCTCATACAGCTCCTTTGCTGGACTTCGAATCCGGAATCCAAGCCAGACCATTGGTTCGACGGGGAATTCCGCAAGACACCGAAAACAGCGCCGACGGATATCCTGCTGCGCCAATGCAAATCACGAGCCACACGTATTCCCTTCGCTGTCCCTACCTGGAACCTTTCGATCCAACCGTGTTTTCTCTTTCCAGTCATCAGGCTAGAAAGCAAAAGGCAACGTGCCCAACAGCACGAATTCCGAAGCTGCTGCGCGACTGGGCACACAGGCAGGAAATCGATTGCGGTCAGATTCGGGCATTCTTTGATCTAACGCGGCTGCCAAGTTTTGGTACGTCGTTTGCCAGAGACTTCCTTGGCCCCCAACCCATAATTTTTGGAGCCGTCACGTACCCCAGCAACTGGAGTAGTAACGATGAGATACCTGCCGATAAAGCTCCTTGTCACGACGCTGTTTTGTTTCACATTGGCAGCACATGCTCCAATGGCCCACGTTTATGCCCAAGCTACTGGAAAAACACCGAACGCCCCAATCACCGGAAAATTTTCAGTGCAATGGTTTGTGGGTGGAACCAAGAATTGCATGATCTCTTTCTACCCGCCATTGAACTATACCGACGGATCCTTAATCCCGGCCGGCGTCGAAATGAAGGCCAAGTTTTATCGTTCGTATGACGGTGGCAAGACCTATGCTGAAAAAGGTGTCAAACTGATCAAACAGGAATTCGTTGATTTTACAAATCCCGTTACCGGTCAGAATCGTTTTGACCCAGCCCGCATCTCCTGGCTTAATTGCACGCTGGAAACCCCCGTTAATCCGCCACGTAACGACGCTATTGAACTTCTTGGACAGCGACCCGATGGCGCGACCGCAAAAAAAGACACCACGGTCTATCTGGCAGTATCGATCGAAGTCGATGGTGTCGAGAGTGAGCGGACAAACCGGTTTTTAACCTTTTCCTACGCCACCGGTGGCATTCCCGGATTGACCCGGTTTGAAAAGCCAGACGCCAACAGTCAACCAATCGCAACTCAACTGGCCCAAGTACCTTCTCAAGTTTTGGCTGACAAACGTGGGATATGGGAAGGCAACTACATGCTGACGACTTATTCGATCCCTGAAGAAGTCCGCAACAGTGATGCTTTCCGCGAACAAGGATGTCAGGATGCCATTCGGCAGATTGAAGCCGCACTGGGACGCGAAATTCCGCTCAAGGTAACCATCAAGTCGATTGTCCCTGATGACGGCTACGGCGAGCAAGGCAACGTTTCGTTTCCTGGAACCGGCGAAGTTGCCATGGCGAACCTCAATGACTCCAGCAAGTTCACTAATATGAAAGCCGATGTGGTGTACTACCGGATGCGAAGCGTTGTCATCCTGGAAGCAAAAACGGAGCAGGGTGTTTTGCAGATGGTGGGACACGTCCTGGAAAATCCGACCCATTATGAAATTCACGGCCCCATGAAGTTTCGTTTTAACAACGAAGGCAAGGATCTGATGATCCTGCACGGAATGTGGACCGTTCGAAGAACCAAACTTTAAACGATCGAGCTCCCAATCATAGCCTCTTCCACAAGTACTTATGCTCGGCATTGATCTTGGTGCCTATTCCCAGATGCTCGGCTTGGCTGTGCTTGTCGCCTTCGGCTTTTCGATCACGATGGCGGTCGCAACAGGCCTGCCAACAATCCGCTCGTTGGCAGTCCTGATCATCTCATCAGCATTCGGCTTCGTGGGTGCGCGGCTGGTGTATTGGCTGACCCACTTGGATGCAGATCGCGGATTCCAACTGTGGACCTGGGCACCTGTCGGATTTTCACTGTATGGTGGTTTGCTGACCGCTTCGCTGTCCGGTGCGGTAGCAAGTTGGTTGGTCAGGGTTGACCCGTGGAAAATGGCTGACGCCGTTTCCCCGTCATTGGGATTGGGAATTGCAATCGTTCGTTGGGGTTGCTGGTCGCGCGGTTGCTGTTTCGGGTTACCGACCAATCTCCCTTGGGGCTACCGACCCGACACTCAGTCTCCCGCGTGGATTCAACAATCCATCCAGAATCCACTGGCAGCATTACAGGAAATCCAACCGATCCACCCGACACAGATTTACGAATTGCTGGCCGGTTTGTCCGCCGGTACGGTTGCGTTAGTCCTGATCCGATTTCGATTGCCGGCCGGAGTCGCGGCATCGATTACAGCTGCCTTCTTTACTCTGTTGCGATTGGGGATTCTGCCGTGCCGCGATTATCGAGGCGATGGTGAAACGGAACGCTGGACCATGCTGCTGCTGTATCCACCGCTCATACTGTCGCTGCTGACAATTGCCTGGATTCGATCTCGTGTAGCCGGTTCTGACAAATCGGGCCAGGGCAGCGTTTCAAATAAAAAATGGGGTCGCCAGCATTGATTCAATCGACTTTGCAAGCCGGGTATCCAGTTGCGGCCATTCAGCCAAGTTGCCGCCCCCTATATCAAGTTGCCGCCCCCTATATCAAGTTGCCGCCCCCTATATCAAGTTGCCGCCCCCTATATCAAGTTGAAACCCGCACTAACCAGTTCGTAACAGTCTGCTCGCGTGATGTTTGCACATCATTTACATCAGGCGTTGGTTATCGCTGGGTTTGAATTTGGCAACATGAACTAATGCTTTGCGATTTTTGAACGTTACGGTCCTTGGCATATCACGCCATATTGCAAAACGTTGTCCACTGCTGACTAAACGGTCAGTCCGGCTGCTGGTACCGGATAGTGTTGGCACAAGTCGCGAACTTGACCGCGGATTTCGTCCAACACCGCCGCATCTTCGGGATGCTTCAATGCCTTGATGATCCAGCTGCCAATCTCCTTCATTTGATCAACCCCCATGCCGCGAGTCGTCAAAGCCGGTGTCCCAATTCGAATCCCACTGGGGTCCATCGGCTTCCGCTGATCAAACGGAATCATGTTCTTGTTGACCGTTATCCCGCAACGGCCCAACGCATCCTCAGCTAACGTTCCTCCGATCCCCACCGTGGTTACGTCAACCAGCATCAAGTGATTGTCGGTGCCGCCGCTGACGAGGCTGAGTCCGCCCGCAGCCAATACCTCAGCCAAAACCTTGGCGTTTTGCTTGACAGACTGGGCGTACGCTTTGAACGTGGGCTGCATGGCTTCGCCAAAGCAAACGGCTTTCCCAGCCACCACATGCATCAACGGGCCACCTTGCATTCCCGGAAAGACACTGGAATTGATTTTCTTGGCATACTTTTTCTTGCATAACACCAATCCGCCGCGAGGACCACGCAAGGTTTTATGAACCGTAGTGGTTACGAAGTCGGCAACCTCTACCGGATCATCGTGTTCCTTGGCAGCTACCAATCCCGCGTAATGCGCCATGTCGACAAACAACAAGGCACCGACGTCGTCGGCAATTTCTCGAAAACGACCGTGTGGAATCTCGCGCGGATAGGCACTGGCTCCAGCAATGATCATCTTGGGTTGATGTTCCCTGGCCAACCGTGCGATCTCATCAAAGTCAAACCGATGGGTTTGCGGATCAACGCCGTAATGCACAAAGTTGTACAGCTTGCCCGACAAGTTCAAATGCATCCCGTGAGTCAAATGGCCTCCGTGAGCCAGACTGAGACTCAACACGGTGTCACCGACATCGACCGCGGACAAGTAAACGGCCTGATTGGCCTGCGATCCTGAACTGGGTTGAACATTGGCGAATTCAGCGCCAAACAGCTGCTTGGCTCGATCCCGGGCCAGATTTTCAACCTGATCGACAACCTCGCAACCACCGTAGTAACGACGCCCCGGATACCCCTCGGCGTATTTGTTGGTCATCACGCTGCCGACCGCTTCCATCACAGCTGGACTGGTGTAGTTTTCACTGGCAATCATCTCCAACCCATCCTGTTGACGAATGGCTTCGTCATGAATGGTTTGCCATACTTCGGGATCCTGCGATTGCAATACGTTCATGGGGAATCGGTCTCAGCTGATAAAAATCTGAACTGCATTCGTACTTAGTGGCTTCTTAACGTTAGGGTTGGCACCGAATGAAATGGAAACCCGACGCGTGAGCAAGGGCTACACCGATGCGTGTTTTCCCTCGCTTACGCGTCGGGTTTCCAACCGATGCAACCTCTAAGATTCTATTTTAGGGTTTCTACGATAACCTCCAAGGCTCCCTGATTGTCTCGCAATCGAGCCGGAGATTCATTGATTCGAAAACAAATCTCTCCGCTCGCCGGAACCGTTAGCTGAACCGCATCTCCTACCGGGGTCGGTTCAGTCAACCCGCTCACCCGTTGTCGCGGAGTTTGACGATCATTCGACTCGTCCAACAGGATGCCAACCTGAAGCTGGCCCAGCGGTTGTCCCCGGTAATACTCAATCGTGATTCCGTTGGGCTGGCAGTGCCAGGGGTAGGTTTTTCCGGCTGAGACGGTTTGTCCAACCACATATCGTCCATTGGCAGTCAATCGAATTTGTGCTTCCGCCTGAACGCTGATTCCCGTCGATTGCCAACCGTGATCGGCACGAATGCGAAATTTGTCAGCGCCCAGATTTTCAGCCGCAATCAATCTGACCCGCTCGACTTCTATTCCGTAATCCATCTCGGCAACGAAAAGCTCCCAATCCCGCGCCAACGTTGCCCAGTGTTCCTCCAACGACTGCCGAAATTGGAGATTGAAACGATCGGTGTCCAACTCTGCCTGCTTGGTCAGAGCATTGAAGAATCGTTGAGACAACGGGTGATGCCGGAAGAACTCGCACCCCGCCCAGCTCCAGGCATAGTATTCGACGTCGCGAAACGCGTTGGGAGGAATCTGCAATACTTCGTCCAAAGTCATAGCCTGTTCCGCTGCTACCGCTTCGCGGATCACTTTAACCCGTCCCCAAAACGGGACTTCGTCTCGATCCGTGATGCGATACTTGATTTGTAAATGGTCATCCGGATCAAAACGATGCAGCGCCAACAATTCAGCCATCCCTTCGGAGTACCAGGGCGCTCCATAACCACCTGCGAATCGCTGCATGAATCCATGAGTCCCTTCGTGCAGCAAGAGATGGCGAGTGTAATAGTCGCCGGGTTGTGCAAACAGCCACAAGTTTTCATCCGATTGAAATCCGGCCGGGAAGCTCGGCAAACCCGCCGGAATCAAACCGGCCTGCCGAAACCGAGCCCCCTGCTGACCACTGGTCAACAGAATGGCGTTCATCTTCCAATCCTTGGCTTGTTCCAATGTCACACCGAACTCATGACTCCACTGAGGAACGGCATCATCAAAAGCCTTCACCAATTGCTGGGCAGTTTGAGCATCCCGGAGATCGGTGTACAGCGTCAGATGCTGACCTGAAAACTCACCAATCCCGGCAGCTTTCACACGTTCGGAATCGATTACCATCGCCGCCACTTGAACCCGATCCTCGGAATCCTGCGGCCCACCGGAAAACAGTTGCGCTGTGCTAGACTGGCAACTGCTGCATAATAGAAAAACGGCGATTCCGAACGTCCATCGAAAACCGTTCCGCTTTACGAACTCAAACCGGTTCATCGAACCGATGCTTGCCGTCGACGCTTGTATTCGATCTGCCAACTTCAACTCCCAGTAATCAATTCATCCCATGATAGTCCGCTCGCCACAGCCTTGCAGCATGTACCTGATCCTGACCGGCCTGTTCGTGGTCATGAGCGGTTGCATTTCCCGGCAAGACAATGAGGTCATCGTTTACTCGGCGCTGGATCGTGAATTCTCTGAACCCATTCTAAACGACCTGCAACAGGAACTCGATTTTTCCATTCGCGCCAAGTACGACCAGGAATCCAACAAAACCGTGGGCTTGGCCAACGAGTTGCTGCAAATGAAAAACCGGCCCGTGGCTGACATCTTCTGGAACAATGAGATTTTGCATACGTTGAGATTGCAACAAGCCGGTGTCCTGGAGGTCTACCAACCACCCAACTGGAATCGGTTTCCGGATCATGCTCATTCGGCCACAGGAACCTGGTCCGGGTTTGCAGCCCGAGCTCGAATCCTGATCGTCAATACGAAGTTGTTACCCGATCCCGGTGACCGCCCCAACTCGATATACGACTTGGCTGACCCCAAATGGAAAGCCAAATGCGCCATCGCACGACCCGTATTTGGAACCACTGCCACCCACGCCTCGGTACTGATCGCTGAATTGGGTAATCAACCCGGCCGTCAACTTTGGTCCGACATCACCAGCAACGCAGTGATTGTGGGCGGGAACAAGCAGGTTGCCCAAGGCGTGGCGTCGGGCCGATTTGCCTTCGGCTTGACCGACACCGATGATGCGATCGTAGAGATCGAAAAAGCCAATCCGGTGACAATCGTGTTTCCCGATCAGGCTGACGATCAACTGGGAACCCTGGTCATTCCCAATACACTGGCCTTGATCAAAAACTCGCCGAATGGCCACCGAGCTCGACAACTGATCAACCGCTTGCTGCAATCCGACATCGAACAGCGACTGGCGTCGGGCCCCAGCGCTCAAATGCCATTGGGAACATTGGACTCAGCGTCAACTTCCTGGCGAGTCTTGAAACATTCGAATATCGATTCGCTGGAAAAGCTCAAACTGATGGAGGTTGATTTTGATCATGCCGCCGACGCCTGGGAAACATCCAAACAATTTCTCAGCGAACTCGGACGTTGAGAGAACGTTTCGAGTAGCGACCGCAGGTAGACAAAACCAAGCTCTTTGCAGGTTCAAAAGAAAAAACAACGATTCCAGCTGTGAATTGCCTTACAGCCCGCCGGATTAAGCGTGGCGCCAAAGCCCCCTGGCTTCCGGAAACCACCCATTTTACGTTCATTTAGGCAAAATTTAACGGTCGCGCAACAACGCCTGCTTGAGGGTTTTAGGTTGAGTTGTTAGCGTGGACCACTTCGCCGCGAGGCAATTTGTCAATTTGTGGGCTCTTCGCCGTTGGACACGAACCAATGTCAGCGATTGAAAGAGCCTGTTTGATTGTTACCCAAGAGGAAAACGATGAAAAAGTTCTTTGCTGCTGTTTGCTGCATGCTGTTGGTTGGTGGAAGTGTTGTCGCTCAAGAAGAAACTGCAACTCCCGTTGCCGATGCCGCAGCTGCGACCGAAGTTTCGACTCAGGAAGTACAAGCTCCTGCTGTCGAAGCATCGCCTGCCGTTGAAGCCAGTGTGATGGACGGTACCGTGGTCGGTACACCTGTTGAAATGGGAACCGTTGTTCCTATGCCAATGGTTAACTCAGGTTGCGGATGCGGTGGAAACGTCGTCGCTGCTCCTGTTGTCACCAACACCTGCTGCACACCGCAACGTCGTTACGTTTTTCGTACCGCCTTCTCCGGATTCGGTTCTCGAATCGGTGGTCGCCGTAACAACTGCTGCAACTAAGCAAGCACCTGAAACGCGACCCATTCGCGTTTTAAAACATTGACAAGCCGGTCGATCTGGAAACAGGTCGACCGGCTTTTTTTGTTTCGACTTGGTAACTGAAGTCTATTCCGGCATCAATCGAGTTCGCAACAGATAGTCGACCAACCCGCGTTTGGGCGAAAACACAGCGAACAAGACGCCCACCAAAAGCACAACCATCGACCCCAACGCGGCCAGCAGCGCCACGATTGGCAGCTGACCGTCGTTCATCATCGCATGCTCGGGCGTACCTGGGGAATCAAGATTTTGATGGGTGCTCGCGTCGGCAAAAATCATCAACAGCATCATGCCACCGCCGAGCACAAAAAACGGAGCCCAGGACAAGGCAGCGCGAACCGCATTGGTAACCGCCGAAGCAGGATGCCCATCCACTCTGGTCACACGGATGCCCATCACATGAAATACGAACCCGCCGTGATAATAAACAGCCAATCCAACCGGCAGCGCCAGCGATGCAACCACGCCCGAGATGGTTCGCCAGCCAAAATCGTTCGCACCAAAATAATAGGTTACCAGCATGATCACAGCGGATACCAGGCTGAACGCCAACGCTTCGATCCCCATGGTCATCGCCAAAATGCCCACACGGTCATCCCATTTCAAACGAGTCCTTCTGGTTTCCAGTTTCTCCAACTCCTGATCTGCCCAGGATAATGTCGCCTGGGTCTTCGGTTTCTGGTACAGCTGATCCAGAAAATTCCCCAGCGACTGTGGCAGAATTCGCTGCCGCTGCATCACGTCGCCCAACTGCTGAACCAATTCGACCGCGCGTTCTTCCGGGGCCTGCTGTAAGTTGGTCCGTTGCCCTGACAGCAGACACATCGAAGAATCCAGATCGCTGGCATGCACTGATTTGATCAGTCGGCTATCCAGCAGTTTCAGCTTGCCCTCGGCATCAATCCAGACTTGCGACAATCCCATTCTTTCGGGCAAGGTCTGGTCATCGATACTGGCTTGCATTTCCTTGACCAGCTGTCGCAGCAACCGGGCAAAACCATAGCAGTGATCCTGCTTGAAGATTGCCAACATCTGTTGAACCGGCATACCGTCAACCGCTTCGTATGCATCCCAGCGGGTACAGTTTTCAACTTGCCCTTCACAACAGCCACCATCAAGCCAACGTTGCCGTGTCGGCCGGGCCAGATCCATGCGACATTCCGGCGGTGGTTGCCCCTGTTCTCGAGTGACGATCCAGACATCACGATTCAGCGTCGCGTCATGGGCCAGGTAGACGCGACCGCCTTCAAACTCACCCAACTGCTGATGCGACTGATAGGGTCCGAAATTCAGCTCGGCAACCTGTTTGGTTTTGCGTTGACAAATCGGAATTTTGGCTCGCTGTAAAACGGAAGCCGCGCGAATCACTCGAGTACCGGAAACCAATCCATGCAACCCCAACAGCCGGTTGGATTTTCGCATCGTGACCAGACACACCAGCAACGGGCCAAACGAAAGCAACAGCGACTTACTGATCGTGACGATCAACTCCGCCGGATTGGTCGGACTCAGCAGTCGGCCGGAGCGGTATTGTTGCCAGGCGAAAATCAGGCCGATCCCCAAGCCAGCGGGGATCAACGCGGCTCGGATGGCCGCCCGCCAAAGCCCTGCGGATTGACCTTCCTTATCTACCAGTTTCAAACCCATCAGCCACTTGCCAACGGTTTGCCCCCAACGCCCTTCGCCAATCACGTAGTATCCGTAAATCACCACGAAGGCAATCGTGGATGACCAGATCTGATATCGACTTTGCATGTCGCCAGACAATTGGGCACCGGTCCGGACGATCATCACGATCATGAACACCATGATGCCAGCGGTCATCACGATCTGCAGCAGCGTTTGATCGATCATGTAAGCCGCCAGTCGCCGACCCGCATCGGCCACGGACTGAAATCGAGACGCGTAAGGCAACAACGCGATCTTGAGTGCTTCCAGAGATTCGAATCGATCTTCGGCCGATTTCGCCAACGTCTTTTGAATGATGATATCCAGATCGCGGGGCACTGCCGGATTGTGCTTGCGAACGGCAGGCGGGGGGTCGCCAATGATCTGCGCCATCATGGACGTCGCGTCGCCTTGATAAGGCGTCTTGCCAGTCAACAGAAAGAACAGGGTAGCACCGATCGAATACTGATCCGTTCGCTCGTCGACATCGACACCTCGGATCTGCTCTGGCGATGCATAAGACGGCGTGCCCATGAAGGTCCCCGTCTTGGTCAAGTTAGCGTCTCCCGAGTGCACGGATTTGGATAATCCGAAGTCTCCAATTTTGACCGTACCGTCAACGTCGACAAAACAGTTGGATGGTTTGATGTCGCGGTGGATCATGCCTTGCTGATGAACCGCCTGCAATCCGTCGATGACATTGAGAATGAAATCGGCTGCTTTGCGAACTTCGAGGGGTCCATTCTCTTCGACCAGGTCCTCCAACGTTTCGCCCGGCATCAACTCCATGGCGATAAAGGGTAATCCCTGGTGTTGGCTGGTCCCGTAAATGAACGTCACATTGGGATGAGAAACCTTGGCCGCCAGTTGGGCTTCCTGAGTAAACCGTTTCAGCGACGCGTGATCGGCCGCCATGTCAGGAGTCAAACGTTTGATCGCAACTCGACGTCCGGTCGTGGATTCAACCGCTTCCCACACGCTGCCCATGCCGCCCGACCCCAACCAGCCGGTCGTTTGATACGGGCCAACGCGTTCGCCGACACCATGGGGCTCAACCTCCAACTTGTCAGGCTTGAGCGACGGGGCGATCGTGGCGTCACCGTCATTGAACAATGCTGACGAGGTTGGTGGGACGGTTCGATCTGGATCGAGCGTGGGAGACGAATCGCCACCTGCCAACTGCGGGCTGGGTTGAATCGCAGTGGGTGCGACGTCACGAATCGAACTCCCGCAGAATTGGCAAAACCGCGGAGGCAGTGACTCATAGCTGAGCGTTTCCGAGCATTCCGGGCAAACGATTTGCAAGGCAGATTCTGCTCGTCAATGGTTGGAGTTCGTTCTAGCGAGGCATTTCATTCTATTTTGAGCACTCGCTGGCGTCGATATTGATTTGGATACCGGGAACGGCTTTAACAGCTATAATCGGGGTTCGATATCATTTTTTCCTACGGTACACCATGACTGTTCGACTCAACGTAATTGCCGGCCCGGCTGCCGGACGTTTCTTTGACCTGGAACCTGGGACCGCCCTGTTGGTGGGGCGAGGTGACAAAAGTGACGCGCAAGTCGCCGATCCGTCGGTCTCCCGGGTCCATTTTCAGCTCGGTTTTGACGGCCAGGCGATTTCACTGACCGACCAGGGTAGCTCCAGCGGAACGTTTCTCGATGGCAAACAGGTCCAGAACGCCGTCGTGTCGCCCGGCTGCGTCATCCAGGCTGGTGACACCCGGTTCCGGGTTGAAGACCTGTCCCGTCCCAAGGAAAACACGCAAGCCCCAGTCAATCGGGAAACGGCCAAACCGTTGACCGAACTGGTCGGAGACGTCCTTGGCAAATACGAGCTCCTGGAAATCATTGGCAAGGCCAACTCGGGAATCGTGTTCAAAGCCCGCGATACCGAGAAAGACTCATTGGCCGCGGTCAAGGTCCTCACTCCCCAATTTACCGCTAACGATGAACAACGAATGCGATTCGTTCGGGCCATGAAAACCATGCTGCCCGTTCATAGTGATCGCATCATCAATCTGCTCAATGCGGGCAAGACTGGACCCTATTGCTGGGCCGCGATGGAGTACGTTGATGGAGAAAACCTGGCCCAGCTGATTGAACGAACCGGGATCGAAGGCATGCTGGACTGGAAAAAGGTCTGGCGGGTTGCTATTGATGTGGGTCGCGCATTGCACGCCGGGTATGAACACAAAGTCGTGCACCGAAACGTGACCCCGACGAACATCATTCGTCGTAACAGCGATCAAGCCTGTTTGCTGGGCGACTTCATGCTGGCCAAAGCCCTCGAAGGTACGCTGGCCAAACAGGTCACCCAACCTGGCCAGATCCTGGGTGAGTTGCCCTACCTGGCTCCCGAACGAACCAGTGGCGATGCGGAAGTCGACACCCGCTCGGACATGTACGGGCTGGGCGCAACGTGCTATGCGTTGTTGACTGGTCGACCTCCTGTCGACGGTGATTCACTGATGGACATCATCAAAAATGTTCGCGAACAACAACCACTGCCGCCCAAGCGTTATCAGCTGGCGGTGAACGATCTCTTTCAGGATGTAGTGATGTCGATGATTGCCAAAGACCCGGCAGATCGACCGCAAACGCCAGCAGAATTGATCGGCGACCTGGTGCGAATCGGAAAATTCAACAATCTTGATCCGGGGTTTTAATTGTTGTCCGCGCTGAAGCTAACGCTGGTTCTGTTGGGGCTGACTTGGGCGACAGGGAGCAACGTCGTTTTCGCTCAAGATCAACAGCAGACGTTGCCTGTTGCAAACATCCCCAACCCCAGGTTTTTCCAACCGCCCGGCTGGGTTTCGGACACCACGGGGACGGTTTCAGAGGAAGCGACTGAGTATCTCAATCGGGTCGGCGACGAGTTGCATGAGGCAATCAACCGCGAAATCGCGATTGTCGTTGTGAATACGACCGGTGGGGAAAACCACAATCGCTACGCGACGCGGCTGTTCAATCACTGGGGAATCGGTCGGCCAGGTGTTGCAGTTGCACCCAAGGTATGGGGCAATGACGGGATTCTGCTGTTCGTTGCAATTGATGATCGGCGGGCTGAAATTGTGCTGGGCGATGGCATCGATACTCCAGAAAACACAAAAATCGCCCAACAGATCATCGATGATATCGTGGTCCCCAACTTTAAAGCGGGCCGAGGAAACTCCGGGCTGTATCAAGGCGCGCGATCGTGTGCGACCCGGTTGCTGGGTTTGGCTGATCTGAATGCACCGCCAATGCTGCCATCGGCGTCTGGACTGGGCCCCCTCCCCAGAGGCCCACGCCGCGAACGTCGCGGGCCGGTAACCTGGTGGCCGTGGCTGGCCGGCGGCGGACTGGTAGTGGGCACTGGCTTTCTATTTGCCGGGCGTTACTATGCCCGCTACCGCCCGCGGATTTGCCAAAAGTGCCAATTGGAAATGGTGTTGTTGAAGGAAGAGGACGACGATCAGTTTCTCGAACCGGGAGAACAACTGGAAGAACATCTGGGCAGCGTGGACTATGACGTGTGGGCCTGCCTGCAATGTGACGACGTGCTGCGATTGAGATACGGCCGCTGGTTCACTCGGTATTCGCATTGCCCCGAGTGCGGTTACGTGACCGTTCACAAGATTGAAAAAACCCTGGTGGCAGCGACCTATACCCACGGCGGCAAAGTTCGCGTGATCGAAGACTGCAAACATTGCAGCTTCATCCGGCGGTATACGTATCGAACGCCGAAGAAAGTTAAAACCAGCTCCAGTTCCAGCTCCAGCAGCGGATTTGGCGGTGGAGGCGGCGGTTCAGGCGGTTTCAGCGGCGGCACTTCATCCGGCGGCGGTGCCGGCGGCGGTTGGTAACCGATCGTCGCCTCTGGCGAGCGCGAAAGTTACGTAGCGTGGCCGATTCGGCCGTGATCGCAGAGGAATACCTGGCGTTGGACGAAACCTTGCGGACTCGGGCCAATGGCCCAAGCTACTTCCCGCGATCGTGTTCAGCGGTGTTGGCGCTGGCCACCGACTTTTAGATGTTTGCGCTAAAACTGGCTTTCGTCCGGGGCTAGCGCCCAAATCGGCTGGATAAATAATGTCAGCCTCTCCGTGAAAGTTTTTTTCGTTACGATGAATTTGAAAACGTAACGATAAATTCCCCTCGTGCTCATAATCGATTACGAGTGCGAGCACGAGCACCGCTGCGCTGAGCACGAGACCAGTTTTACTACCATCTGAAACAGCTAGTTGGTTGCATCGCTGAACCGTCGCGTCGCCCGGTCACCGAACTGATCTTCTCATTGCGCTCATCATTTCTTAATCGTTATGGAGCTTGCATGACCATTGAGAAATCTAATGTGAAGAATTGATTGGGTCGACCGCGTGTCAAGGGCCCGATTAGAGAAGATTTCTCTACACAAACACTATGGGAACTCAATCTCGGCTTCAGAGAATCTTCATGTTCAGCGCTATACTTTTGCCCATCGAGAGCAGGTTGCTTTCGCTGGGCGGTTGCCCTATTCAATTTTGATACTGTTGTTTTTTTGGAAGGCTCAAAATGCAACGTCGTAAAGGTTTCACGTTGGTGGAACTCCTGGTAGTCATCGCGATCATTGGAATCTTGATTGCGTTGCTGTTTCCCGCGTTTGTTTCCATTCGTAACGCTGCTCGTTCCACGCAATGCAAAAGCAACCTGCGTCAGTTCGCTGTCTGCCTGTTGGCCAAAGCCTCCAACAGCCCCAGCGGCGCTTTCTGCTCAGGTGCTTTTGACGGAAAACGTGACGGCGTATTCGACAAGTTTTCCTGGGTCGCTGACTGCGTCAAGCAGGACGTCAAGCCCGGTGAACTGCTGTGTCCTTCTTCGATCTGTATTGGTTCGGAGAAACTGAAGGCCAGTTCTTCTGAAGGTGGTGATGCACCAATCGGTCGTCGAGGCATTGACTTCACCATGGCTGGCTCAGCTGGTTTGACTGACAATACGGCTCAGCTGAAATTGGTCGCCGAAGCCGGGTACAACACCAACTATGCGACATCCTGGCACCTGGTACGATCGAAGCCTCTTTTCGAAGGCACCACTGGTAACCCCACGATCGTCGGTAACCTGAAGCAATGGTGGAGCGGTTCCGTACAGGTCACCGAGGGTCCGTTGCAAATGCGTACTCTAGACAGCGGCAATATCCCTCCTTCATCGATTCCGATGATTGGTTGTGCCGCTCAAGGTGATGACGATGGAACAGCCGGGGCCGACGGCGTTCTGGGTGTGACCATTTCTGAGCGACTGGGCCTGACCGCAGGAGTTCCACTGTGCGAAAGCTTTAACGATGGACCCGCAACCGTAACTGGACCACAGAATATTTTCGTGGCTAATTCGGCAACCACTCGCAACGAACTGAAAGTTCCCGTCGGCGGCTACCCATTCCCTGGCGAAGTGGCTGGCACCGGCGTCACCATCCTGCAAGACCTGCGTGACTGGTACGCTTGGCACGGTGGTTCGGTCAATATCGTTTTCGCGGACGGAAGCGTTCGCAGTTTTGAAGACACCAACGGTGACGGATTCATCAACCCTGGATTCAACCCTGGAACACCCAGTGCGGCGACAACTGGATACATGGACGGATTGTGTGAAGTTGCTCCAACCGACATCTTCCCAGGTGCACTGTTGGGTGAGGGTCTTCCTCCAAAGACCTTCGAATAGTCAGATTGGATGACCAGCGAGGCTCTCTCGCTTGTTCCACCAACATCAAAAATGCCTCGGGTTTTGGCCCGGGGCATTTTTTTTTGCACTGGGAGATGCGCCGGTTGAAGCGGCGGGCAACCCGTTGACACTTAAAAAACCACTATTTTTGGCGGCTCAGATAAAAACTGCAAAATTTTTGTGTGGCAAGACCATTTCAGCGCGATCCTACCAATGAGCGGGTTGCCGGATTCCATGGTACTTACCTGGCCAATGCAATCGTCCGTTTCCGAGAAATCGACGTTTGATCCAGCTACACCATTTTTAAAATGGAATCCAGCTTCCACACGCGCTGACAAAGAATGTCAGTACCGCTTAGCGAGCTTTTGACCGAACGAAGATTGAAACCGGTTGGTTCAATTTACTCATGACCGACATCACTGCCGACGAATTCGATTGGGGCCAGATCCTGGAGCAGAATCGCTCCTGGTTGAGCCGCGTGCTGAGAGCTCGGATCGGCGACGGTCATGACGTTGAGGACGTCTACCAGGAGATTGTGGTGGCGGTCCTGAAACAGGCTCGCCGATCCAGCCACACCGACTCTGGTTCGCCAGCGGTGGAACGGTCAACGGTCCCGACCGAACGGGAAAAGATCGCTCCCTGGCTATATCGCCTGGCGATCAGGCAAGTTGTCAATTTTTACCGGCGTACGAATCGTTTGTCGCACGCCAAACCTCAGGCCGACCTGGAACCGTTTTCGGATCAGCCCCAACCCTTGGACTGGATGCTGACGGTTGAAACTAAAAACGAATTGCAAACCGCACTCCACCAGCTTCGCCCTCAGGATCGCGAAATTCTGTCACTGAAATATGACATGAACTGGTCCTATCAACAAATGGCCGATCACCTGGGGGTGCCGGTTCGCAACATCGAATACCGACTGCTCAAGGCACGTAAACGATTGCGTCAATCGCTTGCCAAACTGAGCAACCACGATTCCGTCGTCCGACCCGCGGGCAAAATCCAATGAACGAACTCGATCCAATCCTGCTACAGCGCCTGGTTGATGGTGAACTTGACCTGGACCAGTTGCGCGAACTGTTGAGCTCCGCCGATGCCAATCCTGCCTGCTGGAAAGAGATTGCCACCGCGATGGTGGAAGACCGACTATGGCAATCATCAGTCCGAGAATCGTTGTCCAACACCGAACTTCCCCTGGAATTGGCAACCGAGACCTTGGATGCCAAGCTGCCGTCAATCACGACGGACCTGCCCCTGCGAAATGGAGGTTCGGGCAATGGGTCTCGATTCACAACCATGTTCTGGATTGCTGCATCCATCTTTCTGGCCTCCGTGTTGGGCTACATGCTGGGTGGTTACGCCAACCCAGTCAACTATCTCGCCACCGGGCCAGACAATCCAGGTGTCGACCGGCCAGAAACCGTTGGCCCCACAGAGAATTCGGCAGCCAGGCTGGCCCAGGTTGCTCCTCAAACGGAAGCAAACCCGCAAACTCCTCAGATCACGCCTGCGGTTTACGAACCCGACTATCACCTCGAACTGCCAGACAGCGGTCGTTGGATGAATGTCGCTGACGCTGGACCGCTGGATCCGGTTCCCCTGTATGAAATCGGCAACCGTGATCAGTTGCGACAATTCCAGCAGCAACAGCAAAACCAATCCGTCAGCCCCGAGCTGGTCCAGCGATTCATCGATGCCGGCTACGACATGCAGCAGGAAATCGAATTCATTTCCGGTTCCATGGAACAGGACCAACGCTTCATCGTACCTGTCCGCACCATTCGATTTGTACCACGACAATAAACCTACCCACCACCGAACTAAGTACAGCCAACCAGCTGTTAAGGAGAATTTCCATGAAACGTCATTGGTTTACATCAGCACTGGCCATCGCCGCGCTAGTCACGATTTCTGCGAGCACCGCCTGGTGCCAGACAAGTCCTGATCAGGATCCGATTCAAATCAAGATCGTCAATCAGGACGGCGAAGAAGTCGTGCCTGGTCAAGTGACACCACCGACTCCCCGCACGCCCGACGGCAACCAGGGGATTCGCGTCCAAGCCCAGGATGGCAAACTGGTTATCGTTGATTCCGAAGGCAAACAGCGCGAGCTGAAAATCGGCGATGCCCGCGACATCATTGTCACCCAATCCATGCAAACCGTTGACAATAACGGTGACAAGCAAACGACGAAAACCGGCAAGGTCGTGATCGTCCGACCGGATGGCACGCGGCAGGAAATTGAAATTGATGGCGATGCCGGCATGCTGGATTGGCAGGGCAGTGGCAGGTTTAACGTCGTCGTGCCCCAACGATCGGGCGTCATCAAGATCGATCCCGCCATCGGTAAATACTACATCGGGGTATTCTGCAAACCGATCGACCCCGCCATGGCGTCTCAACTGCGACTGCAGGAGGGCCAGGGATTGATTGTGACCGATGTCGCCGAAGATAGCCCAGCCTCGGAAGCTGGACTCGAAACCCATGACGTACTGCTGTTTGCCGATCAACAGGAATTAAAATCTCGCGAGGACCTCACCAAACGGGTCCAACAGGCCGCCGAGGAGCAAGCCGAGATCAAGATTGATTACATCCGTGGCGGTCGAGAAGCGTCGCTGACGATCAAACCCGCCGAACGTCCCGCTGGCATGATGAACGATGTGATCGATGTCCAACAAATGTTCCCCAACCTGCCCCAGGGACAATTTGAGTTTCGGGCCGTTGAACCGGGCGTGATTATTGGTCGAGGAGCATTCGATCAGGATGCGGATTTAGACTTTGATGCCAACGTCCAGCAAATGGAGCAACGGATGCAGAAATTGCAGCAACAAATGGAACAGCAATTCGAGCAAATGAAAAAAGACCTCGAACAGCAAATCCAGCGTAATAAAAAGTAACTTGTTGTGGCACGCGATTAGAATCCCTGTACCCATTGGTACAGGGATCTTTCCGTGCCATGGCTAAGATCAATCAATCGTTTCCAATCCCCATTCTTTTGAGGCTACCCATGTTGTGTCACGTTTTTAATCGACGATGGATCGGTGCCATCTCCGCCTGTTGCCTGATCGCCGTCAGCGCTATTCCCGTATCCGCCCAGGAGGAAGGGGATGAGGGTGTTGTTGAATCTGTCGAAATGACGGTGGTGGGATCCGACGATGGTTCTCCCCCGGTTATTTTTCATTCCAGCGGCGGCGCCGGGCCGATGGTATTTTCGGCATCACCGGGATTCGTCGGAGGTGTTTCCGGCGATTTTGTCATGCCGGCCCCTGATCCCTGGAGCATGATCAATGATCCCAGCGTTCAAAAAGACCTGGAATTGGTAGGCGACCAATTGGATAAAGTCCGCGACTTGCAAAAACGCCAGGGCGAAGAGATGAAAGAACAGCTGGGCATGATGCGGAAAGGCGGCAGCTTCGACTTGGGCAACATGGAAGAGTTCAAGGAAAACATGAAACGGATGCGGGAACAACATCAAAGTGACTTGAAACAATTGCTGCTTCCACACCAGATCGATCGACTTCACCAGATCGCATTGCAAACGCACATGCGATCAGCCGGTACGGCAGGGGCGTTGTCCAATTCCAAAGTCGCCGAAGCTTTGGATCTCTCCGATGATCAAGTCAAACAACTGAAAGATAAATCCAAACAGTTGAATGAAGACCTGCAAAAGAAAATCGAAGAACTCAAGCAGGAAATGAAAAAAGAACTGCTGGGTGTACTGAACGCCGAGCAACGTCAGAAACTCCAGGAAATGACCGGCGAAGACTACAAACCCAACTCGGAAGATTGGAAAGAACGATTCCGGTCCCGAGTTCGAAAGCCTTCCGACAACCGGGAACGCGACTGATTGAAACTCAACTGAGCGAAACTCAAGGCCCGATCTGCTAACTTGCAGATCGGGCTTTTCTATTGCTGGAACAGTAAGCAGCTGGTTTTGGCTCGGCGATAGTTGTGAATCGACACCCTCCTGTGGGAGGGTCGAGCCACAGCGAGGGGAGGGTTTTAGCAACCCCTCTCCGGCCCTGATAGGCCGACTCTCCCGAAGGAGAGTATCTACCTCCTGCCAACCGCCAATTAATGTCAGTCTCGGCGAAAGTTACGGCGACAGGCCCTTGTTTGGCCCTAAGCTGAATCAGCCGGCAACTGGTCCAGGCTATCGCGCTGCACCAAACACTCGCTCCAATCCCACCGATCAGCTCATCGCTTCCAACGCTGCGGACAGTTCCATGGCCAGTCGATTAACTGCCACCATCAGACTCGGCCCAGCTACGAACACGTCACCATGCTGATCCGTTGGTGTCGTCAAGTCATGATCTGAGGTCACCAAAACGACTAACTTCCAATCTTTTTTTTCTGCCAAAAAGTTTTTTTTGGACTCAAAAATTTTCAGGTTCCAATCGGATGCCTGTTGCTCCAAATCCTTCACGATCGCCGTCGCCTGCGACAACAGACTGCCATCGAGGACCACGACGGCGACTTCGTTCTCGCGCTGATTCAAGCATCGCAATAGTTCGGCGATCGTCAGGCCACTGACAGGATGAACCAGTTGAGGCGCAATCTGGCTGGCCGGTTCCAATACGAACCGTCGGAATGACATCCGCGGATGAGGAACCGTTGCGTCGGATTGATCAATGATCTGATCGCCCAGCAACAACAGGTCGAGATCGACCGATCGCGGCCCCCAGCGACGGATCCGTTTCCGTCCCAGTTGACGCTCGATATTCAACAACTGGGAAACCAACTGCGTTGCCGTCAAGGACGTTGCCGCATGAATGACGGCGTTGAGATAGTTGTGCTGAGTTTGCCCACCGACAGGTTTCGTTTCGATCGAATCGCTAACGGCTAACACGTCCAGTGTGTCCAGGGCATTCAGCTGTTCTATCGCCAAATGCAGCATCTGGCGTCGGTCGCCTTGATTGGACCCAAACGCAATCAGGGCAGACGCTGGAGACGGTGAGACCAAGGTTGTAACGTTGTGGCAACGGAATTGGGGTCAGGCAAAGAGCAATAAAAAAACGGTGATCGGCTTCCAATCCGTATCACCGTTGTGACTGGCTGGTTGAATAACAGCAACGTCACCAGCGTATAAATCCTGCCTGCTACGTGACGACCATGCCACGTCGGTATTCAATCGTTTTAACTACCTGGATTCAGGTTTTTCAAACAAATGAATCGGTTTCCGTTCTCCAAACAGGCCAAATAAAGGGCGCCCGATCATCCCCATCCCAGCGGATTGCTGTAACAGTCGAATTCCATCGGTTGTTGGACGACCCTGTGATCTGAAAACGCCTCTTGCGTTTCCGTATATCCCAAGGTTGGTGTCATGGTAACGACCCAATTGAAATCAACTCATCCGTGAGTGATTGAGTCATTTACCATTGCGAGCTGAATCAGTTCGACGAAAATAATCGGCTTGCAATGAAGCCTGCAATTCGACGAACATCCTCCAAATGAAATTCCAAGACAGAGTCAACAAACGAACAGCATTTGCAGCTGACCAAGTTGTCGGGGAAATTTATGGCAACACCAAACAAGCAAAACGAATCAAATTCGTGACTTGCTGGCGACTTGAAGTTTTCTTCAACTCGGACGCACATTGTGCCGATGCTGCCTAACTTGTCAAGGAATTTTTTACAACAAAATCAAATGCGTTGTCCCGCAATGCTTAAATTAAATCTCAATCGGTTGACAGACGTTTCGTAACTTTTTATTAGCGCTGGATCATTCATGGAGTCACCCAAGTTGGAGATCGTTCAATACCCACATCCGACGTTACGCTATCCCAGCAAACCGATTAAGCGCGTCGACAAAGAATTGAAAATGATCATCGGACAAATGTTCGATGCCATGTACGAAGCGCAGGGAATTGGATTGGCGGCCAACCAGGTCGACTTGCCGTTGCAACTGTTTGTCATCAACACGTCCGGTCAGCAAGGCGAAGGTGAAGAACTGGTATTTATCAATCCCGTCATCAGCCAACCCAAAGGTGTCTACGAAGGCGAAGAGGGTTGCCTGAGTATTGTTGGGGTCCACGCCAATGTCACCCGTCCGGCTCAAGTTCACGTGCAAGGTTATGACTTGAAAGGAAATGAAATCGACATCACCGTCGACGGGCTGATGGCGAAAGCCGTGCAACACGAGCGCGATCATCTGGATGGCGTGTTATTCATCGATCGAATCAGCGAATCTGCCCGCGCCGCAATCGAAGGTCACCT
>CAZJEK010000047.1:816-23312 GCA_964545005.1 uncultured Pirellulaceae bacterium | reverse complement strand
TCTACCCATCGTTGGGCGGGTTTCACGGTGCTTGAGTTTCTGGTCGTGATGGCGGTGATCGCGATTCTGCTTATCATGCTGGTGCCAGGGATGGGCCGGCGGCGATCTTCCGGAGCGGCTCGGCGAACCGTATGCATGAACAATTTGAGGCAATTAGTTCTGGCCAGCCTAAACTATGAATCAGTGCACATGCATTTCCCGGCCGCTGCCGGTGGCGTCACCGACAACACAACCTTTCCCAATCGGATCAGCGGAGTCGTCGCTTTGTTACCGTTTATGGATCAACAAGCGGTTCACGATGAAATCACCCGTGGCGGTTCCGTCGGTCCGGCATTTGCCGGAGGTCAAATCAATCCACAGTACCAACCCTGGCAGACGCAGCTGGATGTATTGGGATGCCCGGAAGACACCAACCATCAGTCCCCGGCGGTTTTAAAGCCGACCAGTTACGGTTTTTGCATTGGCGATCAAGCACGAGAAATCCACACCGGGACCACTCGGCGAGGTGCGTTTGGATACGCTCGGTCGGGGATCAGCTTTTCCGAGATCGCAGATGGTACCAGTAATACCATTGCCTACTCCGAGATCTATGGGCCGGGGACGTTGCCAACGCATTATGCGATCAACCAATCGACTCAGATTCTCGATCGCCCCGCGCTGGTTCTTCGACCCAATTCAAATGCCACAACGTCCGTTGCGTTTCGCGGGTATAGCTGGGCCGATGGAGCGGCTGGAGGTGGATTGTTTCAGACGATTCTGCCGCCCGGCAGTCCCAGTGCGTCGGTAGGAGGAGACTTTCTCAGCGATGGGATTTATGCGGCCGGTGGCAAGCATCCTGGCGGTGTGGTGGTCGCTTTTCTGGACGGTAGCACCCGTTTTATTGCTGACGATATCGACTGTGGCACGCTATCAGCGGCCGCGGTGACCCCGGAACAGATGACTCAGTCCGGAATCCCCAGCCCCTACGGCGTCTGGGGAGCGTTGGGAACGATCAACGGCGGCGAGGTGGTTGAAGACGAAACGTATTAGTGGTTCGTCACGAATGATCTTTTGGGTCCCAGCCCTGCAGGCTGGGCTGGGCAAACGGCTGGCCCGTTGGGCCGAAGAATTCGGGCGTGTTCGGCACGTTGATCAGGCAAAAGAAGCGTCAGCCTTGCTTGACTGAACTTTTTCCAGTGCAGCCCTACACCCAAATTTCTCTCAAGCTAGTGCCGCGTCAAGTGTTGATTTTAGGGTTGGCACTTCAATTTAGCGATTGGTTTTTCGAGCAGGATGAATCGCCGACCCCAATTCTTGAGCTAGACGCTGCACTAGTTCGCTTGCCAGTTCAACCGTATAGCTCCCGGTATCCGTTGACATAGTCATCGATGGGAAACTGTTGCCGCGCCCAGTGTTCGGCCTGCAACGCCAAGGTCTCGGCTGGCCCGGGCAGCTCGATCAAGTACTTGGTCCACCTGGCAAACTCGTCCCGCGCGCCAAAGTTCACCGCAAACCCGGTTTCCTGATGGCGAATCATGGTCTCGGTCCCGGCACCTAGCACCGAAATCACGGGCACGTGCGATTCCATGGCGGATAATACTTGCACCGAGCCAGGTTGCTGGAGGTGGGAATTCCAATAGACATCGGCGGCTCGCAACAGCCGGTCGGGCTGGTCGGGTAAGCCCAACAGGTGAACGTGCTCGCTGGCTTCGGTCAGGTTGGCAAACCGACGTAAGCGACGGCGTTGAGATCCAGTGCCGATCAGCAGGAAATGGAAATCGCTGCGAACGCACGCCAGCAGATCAGTTGCCCAGACCAGGTCCTTCAAGCGGTGAACTGGTTCCAGGTCAGCAATCGAAATCGCGAGGTGAGCATCGTCGGGTAAACCCAACTCTCGGCGGACTGCCAGACGCAAGGCGTCTCGTTGCCAGTCATCTGCTGTCGGTTGGTCGACAAACGCGTCTCCGACACAACCGTTGGGAATGATCTGGAACCGATGGTCTGGTCCCATCAACTCCCGCAAACCGTCCGCGACATGCTGATGGGGAACGACCACGGCTTCCAGCTGTTTCCACATGCGTTGCTCCAGACGACGCCGAATCAACCCTTGTTTTCGAGGCATCGTCAGTTCCGTGGCCAGCAATCGAAAGCTCGGAAGTTGACTCGACAATGGCCACGATTGGACGGCCAGCAGTGTTAACCACCAGGCATCACCACACCATGGATGAACGATATCGGGATCCACGATCCGCAGCAAAGATCGCAATTCACGAACGACCTCAAACGCATCGCGTGACGTGTGCAGCGGCGTCTGGTCGTCTCCATTGACAAAAAACACTCGAGCTCCGGCAGCGATCCATCGCTCCGGATGGAAGGCGCGCTGTCCCAGCACTGCCACGACAACATCTGTTCCGGCGGCGGACAGACCTTCCACTAATGGCAGCAGCAATCGGGCTGGTCCGAATGGATACAAATCCTCAGTGGTGAACAGCACGCGATGTGTCAACGATTTGCCTTCCAGACCACGAAATCAACTGCGTTTCCCAGCCGCTGCCAGAAATTCTTCCAGGCGATGGTTGAGCGAAAAATGATCGACTGCCCAATCTCGACCACGTTGCCCCAGCTGTCGAGCCTGATCTGGGTTATCAAACCAATCGATCATCCGGACCGCCAACTCTCGAGGCCGACTGGGCTCCGCAATCAGGCACTGTTGCCCGTCCACAAACTGAAAATCAAACTCGGGCGACTGCACGACCAGGGCTGGCAAACCCGCCCCCATCGCTCGTAACAACATGCTGGAAACGACCGGTTTTCGCAACGGGTGGACGTACAAATCAGCGGCATCGAATAGATCATCCAGTTCGTCGAGTTGCCCCAGCATGATCATGCTTTCGACCAGTTGTCGATCCACAATTGCATCCCAGATCTTCCGCGAACGCGGCCCATCACTCAGGATCCAGAACTTGGCATTGGGGTATCGGCGAGTCACTCGTTGCCAGGCCTCGACCAGATCCAGCCAGCCCTTGTCGCCGTTGGCCGGTGCTGCTGAGACGGCCAATGGTTGTCCGGGAAGCAAGTTCAACATTGGATGGGCTTGAGACAATATATGGCGGGCCGCTGCCTGGCGCGTCCAATCCCGTTGGGGACTGCGGTCAAAATCGATTCCATCCGCCGCGATCCTGACCTGTTGAGCATCCAGGCGGCTGTCCACCAACAGCCGATCTCGGGTCCAGGAAGATTCGACCAAAATCGTCTTGGCATCCGTCAACGCCTGGAAATCACGTTGAGCAATCGAGCGACCGTCTTCGTCGATCCCCAGCGAATGTTCGTCCAGCCGTACCAGGTAGGGAACTCCTGCCGGAACCGTGCGGTGGGCCGTTACCAATTCCTCGCCCATGCCACAAACGATCACCAGGTCAGTGGTTCCCTGGGCAACGGACCGGCCCAGTTGTTTCAGATAGCGGTACGAGCCCCAGGGGCCGTGCCCGGGGCGGACCAATCGCTTGACGTTCACGTTCTGATATCGGAACTCATTGGGCCAATCTTTGTTCCAGGCAACCGTCAACAGGTTGACTTCATGACCTAGATCCGCCAATCGGCAGGCCAGGTCAGCAACGCCCAATTCGCGGGCACCGGAATAAGGCCAGAAGTAGCGGCTGAGAATCTTGATTGACAAACTGGTTTGCGAAGAGCGTTCCGTCGTCCGTGCTTGGGTCGGCGTGCTCATTGCAATCGTGTCCTGGTAACCATCAACCGGTCACCTACCGAGTCGTCAGGTCAAGTTGTTGCGGGCAGGTCTGCTGGTTCCAGGCAGGCCAGGTATGGGAGATTTCGATACTCGTCATTGTAATCTAATCCGTAGCCGACGACGAATTCGTCGGGAATGTCGAAACCCACAAATTCGGGCCGCCAGTCGACTTGTTGACAACCCGTTTTGACCAGCAACACGGCCGAACGGAGGCTGGTAGGCCCCAGTTCTCGCATCAGTTGAGTGACTTCGTGTAACGTATTGCCAGTGTCGAAAATGTCATCAATCAGCAATACGTCGCGCTGGGTGATGTCCAGCATCATTTCGGAATTGATGGTCAGCGAACCACGTTGAGTCCCGTGGTAGCTGCTGGTCTGAACCACTCCCACTCGAAGCGGCATTTCCAACTTGCGAATCAAGTCGGCCATCAGGATCACGCTACCGGTCATCACGCCGATGATGGTCAACGGATTCGAACCGTAGGTTTCATTGATTTCCGCTGCCATCCGATTAACGCCTTCGGATAGCTGCTGTTCGGTTAATAGAACTTTCACGTTCGTCTCAAGATTCTCAGGGCAGGTTCTTTGGGGCGTTAATTGTAGTCGACGATCCCAAAAAACAAAACGCACTACCCACGAGCCAATGTTCGGCTAATTAGACATTGGTTGTCCGGCGACAAATGCTTGCAACACGGTTTTTGGCAACACGTAGGTCCGTACGCGACTATTGCGGGCAATGTTGATTCCCAGGAACTGGCCATTGAGATCAAACACGGGGCCGCCACACTTTTCTGGTCGGACTTCGGCGTCATGCGAAACAATCCATGGGAACCCATCTCGACGAATGCTTTTGCCTCCCGGCAGTCGATCCGCAGCGTGACCAGAAGTCTCGGGACGGCGGCCCAGAACGAGATGTTTTTCCAGCTCCTGGTCACCTCGCCGAACACGTACCTTGACACTTGAATAGGGACGATTCTGTTTTAGAAAGTCAAACACGTCCGATCGTGATCCAACGGAGCGGTCGTTTAATTGCAACAAGACATCGCCAGCGGCCAAGCCAGCCGACGCTGCTGCCAAGTCGTCTTCGACGCGTTGTAAAACGACTTGCTGGTCTCGCGTACCCAGCTGGACGCCCAGAAATCCCCCGCTTTCATTGGTCAGTGCTGAACGGAAATACTTCGAACCCCAGACGCCGACTTCTCCCGCGCCATCCGGATCGGGCGTGATCAACAGCTTGCCAGGTTGTTGAAACATGTCGCCGGGCAGGTCATTCAATACGACGCCAGCGTTGCCAGGCAGCTGGGCCCGCAGCAGTACCAGGTCATTGGCCTCGTCGCGACGAACAATGGTTGCCGGATAGCGCTTGCCATCGAGCTTCACAATTGGATTTTCGCCGACGCGAGAATTCTTGCTGACCAGATAGCCAGGGCCCGATCGAGGACTGATCCGAGTCGCCAACACATCAAATGCTTTCCCGCCCAGTTCGCTTTCGAGTTCAACCGAGGCATCATCCAGACGATTTTCCAATTCGGCTATCTCCTGCTCCAGTCCGGCCAGTTGTTGGTAGACAACAGGGCGCGTGTGACCTTGCCAGAGATCCAGTTCCAGCTGTTGTTCGGAATCGGTTCGTCGGATACGCACAGGAAACTTGAGATTGCTGGATGCTGACAGATCACGAAACACATTTCTTAAGTCGTCGGTATCCGATACGCGACGTTGATTGACGCTTAAGATTTCATCGCCGACCTGGATACCCGCTGTATCGGCAAACGTGTCTTTGTCGACACGCGTCACCTCCAGGGCATTGCCAGCATCGTTTTGCTGAACCTGGAAACCCAACTGGGGTAACGCGGGCCAACTGCTGATTTCAAATGTTTCGGCTTCTTTTAACTCGTCCCAGTACTTCTTGAAGATATCGACAGGGACTTCATAGTTGCGAGTCACTTCGGTGCGAATGTTGCTGTGGATGCCAATCACACGACCTTGCAGATCCAACAGCGGTCCTCCGGAGTCACCGGGTTCCATTTTGGCCGTCGATTGGATGAAGCCGCGTCGATTCATCGGGTCGGCAATGTATCCCAAGCGAACGACAGCACCTCGGTTCCCATCAAAGCGGCCTGGGTGGCTGATGCTCAAGCAGGGTTGGTACTTGAGCAATCGAGTTGAGTCCCCCAGTTCGGCATACGGCCACGTCCCGTTGCCTTCGATTTTCATCATCGCGCAATCGAAACGCTCGTTAACACCCAAAGCCCGGGCCCGAGCCTGGCGACCATCGGCAAACCGTACGCGATACGTCTGGTCGGGGCGGACGGCGTGACCAGCGGTCAAGACATATCCGTCGGCGCTAACGACCACCGCGCTGAACGTGGACCGGCGATCCAGAACCGCTACCACGGCGGGAGATGCTTTCTCGACCGCTTGCAAAACCTGTTTCTCAAACGATGCCGGATCAAATTGATCGGCTTGGACGGTCGCGGCCAGCAAGCTGCTGACTAGCAGACCCCATACGCCCCAGTGGGCCAATGGCGAAAATCGTTGCTTCATGGTGACTTCCATTCGCAATACAGTTCGAGAAAGCGACACTCAATTAGTATCTTGCCGGCGTTTCCAGGTCAAACAATTCTGGTTGAAAACAACCGGTCGTATGGACCTTGAAACCCGTAAAGGACACGAAAAGACCGTTATTACTGGGAGAATTCGCGTGATGGTGAAAGCCCATACGTTCTACCAGATACCTGATCGATGGCGACGAAACCACGGCCCCCGCGCCCAACCTGAAGGGCTAACCGCAGAGATCGCTAAGGACGAACAGATTTCTGTAGACTTCCGCAAGCTCCCCGTTCGTTGCGCCTCTGCGGTTTTTTCTTCATGACGCTGGCCAAAACAGACTCCCAGGAGTGGCTAACCAAAGCCGGCGCGAGCAAAAATTGGACTGGAATTCGTAACGATTCAAAGCCAGCAATCACGCGTTCTTCGGGCGGGTAACGGGCGGGTCGGTGTCCAGCTATCATAAACGCAGCAGCGTCATGACTCCAATTAGAACCTACCTCAGCAAACGTTTTCATGGCCCGGTCTGTCGTCGATATCCATTACGTCCGATTTCCGCAGCGTCGATTGTGGGATCCGATTTGCCAATGGCTTTCGCCAGCCGAGCTCGACCGCGCCCGCCGGTTCAGATTTGAACGTGATCGATACCGGTTCGGATTCTCGCAGGCCTATCTCCGCTGGGTGCTGGCCACCCAATTGAAGATCGAACCGGCCGACGTTCAATTCGAAGTTCAATTGGGCGGGAAGCCAGTCTTGGCCCAACATCTGAGCCGCATCAACCCAGCGGTGGCGGGGTTCAATTTATCGCGGTGCCAGAGTTTTGCCGCCGTCGCCGTCGGACCGACGCCGTGGATCGGTGTCGACGTCGAGGATAATTCGCGGGTCGATGGGATGGGGATTGCCAGTCGTCAGTTTTGTGATCAGGAATACCAGCACTTGATAAGCCAGCCGGTCGAAATGCAGGCGAATGCTTTTCTGAAACTGTGGGCGTGCAAGGAAGCTGCCGTTAAGGCCGTCGGCAAGGGGTTGGCGTTGCCTTTGGATTCATTTTCAATTTGCCAGTCTCAAGATGGCTCAACCAGTTTGGAGTTTCAGGATGCCGAGTATGGCCGGCCTGATCAATGGTCACTTTTCGTTCGCCAGATCGAATTCAACTGTTACCTCGCCGTCGCAATCCGATTATCATCGGTAGACATTGTCTGGCGAGAAACGGTCGATGATTTGCCTTGGCAATCGGAATAGGATCGGAACGATTGCAACCGATCGGCCTCGATGCGAATGATTGGGATTTGGGACACTTCATGCACGTGCTGGTTCTTCCGACTCGAAGAGAATTTTCGTCTGCGGTCGGCCATTGGAAAGACAAAACGCGCGTTGATGGTTATCCGGTTCCGGCTTGGCGCGTCGACGGGTTGATGATCTTGCGTTGTGGGATGGGACCCGAAGGTGCTCGGCAGGCAGTCGCGGCACTGGAGGAGATTCAGCCGACCACCGTTTGGTTGTTTGGTTGGTGCGGCGGATTGCGGCCTGACCTGCAGTGCGGTGATATGGTGGTTAGTACCGAAACCGTCGACGACGCTGGATTGCGGATGGAAACCCAACCGGATCCAGGAATTCGGCAGGTGTTGGATCGATTGGCTAGTGATTTAAGTCAGCGGTGCGCGGAGGGAAAAACCTTGTCGCTGGGTTACGTTTTGCACGATAAATCTGAGTCGCCCTTTCCTGACGATGACTCCCTGTTGTCGGTCGAAATGGAAGCTCAGCCCATCGCCCGTTGGACGCAGGTCGCGAACGGTATCGTCTTCAATCATGTCCGATTCGTACTTGATCCTGTTGCGCAGACGCTACCTGGGGGCCGGCCGGCGGCCTGGTTGAACTTGCCCCAACAAATGCAATCCCTTTACCGATTCATGATACATGCCCGTCACGTCAATCGGGTGATGCGTCAAGCGATTGACCGTCTCAGGCAGGAAGGTTGTTTTGCTGCCAACCATTATTCGCAAGAAACTGCTGGTGTGAGGACCGCGGTTGGTTGTATCGAGGATTGATGAAGCATTCGAACGACAACATCGCTTTGATTACAGGCGCCGCCAGTGGGCTCGGACGACGCGCAGCGGTGAGGTGGGTCCAGGCTGGCGGAATCGCGATATGTCTGGATCGCGATCAAGCAGGTCTGACAGCGCTCCGGTCCGAAGTCGGTGACGGCGTGGTGCCACACACGGTTGATGTTTCCGCTGCCGCTGCGGTCGCGAAGATCGTGTCCGAAACCGAATCGGAGCTGGGGCCGATCAAACGGGTCGATCACGCTGCCGGGATATTCCCAACTGACTTGGCGATGAATTTGTCGGCTGAACAGATTACCGAAGTGATGGCAATCAACTACGGCGGGACCGTTAACGTGTGCCAGGCCGTTTTGCCAGCGATGATCAGACGCCGCCAAGGGGTGCTGGTCAACTACGCCTCCATCGCGGGACTCGTGCCGATGATGCATATGAGCGCCTACTGTTCCTCCAAGGCTGCCTGCATTGCGTACACGGAGACGCTTTATCATGAGACGCGAAACTGCGGGGTGCAGATCGTATGCCTCTGTCCCCCGATGGTCGATACGCCACTGCTTCATCAAGCGACTTCGAATCCCCAGGTGATGACCAAGGCGAAACCCATGTCGGCTGATGCGGTGCTGGATGAATTGGAACGTGCCATCGCCCGAAACAGGTTCTGGTGTCTGCCGTCGATGAAAGCCAAGTTGATCGTCGCTACTCGAAAATACTGTCCCACTCTGTTGTGGTTTGTCTACCATCGCATCGAAGGAATCTGAACTCACGTCCCCGACGCACCAGGGAATTCTCGCTTAATCGACGCGACGGTCGTTGCAGACCCGTGTCCGGGCAGAACGATCGTGGTCTCTGGTAGGGATAGGATCTTTTGATTCAGCGATTCGATTAGCGCATCGTGGTCGCCGCCTGGCAGATCCGCATGCCCAGGCTGGCCGTTGGTGATCAAGTCGCCAACGAATACGACTCCCGCCAACGGTATATAAAAACAGCAATGGCCTTCAGAGTGACCCGGAGTTTCCAAAACCGTGACCGTCAGCTTGCCCACGCAGATCTCATCTCCGCCGTTCAACAGTTGATCAAGTTCAGGCAACGGCCCCAGATTTAAATTGAAAAACCGAACTTGAAGATGTCCGCTGGCCAAGGGTTCCTGGCACGCATGATGAGCCGCCAATACTGCTGATTGGCGACGCCTCAACTCTGTCACTCCGGCGAAATGATCAACATGCGCATGGGTCAACAACAAGTGGTTCAACTGAAGCTGTTCGGACTGGAGATAGTCGGCCAGTTCGTTGCCGTTCCAGGCCGGGTCGATCAGGATCGCCCGATTTGTTTCTCGGCATGCAACCAGATAGGTATTGGTTTCAAAGGGCCCCAGAGTCGCGACGCGGACCGAAATCGATTCACTCGGGATCGAAATCTCGCGAAACGAAACGTTGTCTTGATAGTTTCGGTTGAGTTTCAGGTCCGACCGGTGTTCGACGTCGCATTTCGAACCAGATTGGCATTGCGCCAACAGCTCGCAAACATCGGCAATCGTCGGCGAATCGAAAAATGCCTGATAACGCAATGAGGTTTGAAACTGCTGTTGAATTCGATAGATGATCTGAGCGGCCAGGATTGAGTGGCCGCCAAGGTCAAAAAAGTTGTCGTTGCGTCCAATCCGATCCAGTCCTAACACGTCACACCAGATGGCTGCCAGCTCCTGTTCCAGCTCCGTTTCGGGAGGACTGAACTCGACATCCAGATCAGGGCGGGTGGCGATCGGAGCAGGCAAGGACTTGAGATCGACTTTACCGTTAGCCGTTAACGGAAACGATTCGACCGTCATGTAAACCGCAGGCAGCATGTACTCTGGTAGCTTTCCGGAAAGCTCGCGTCGGAGTGCCGCCGGTAGTAGGCTTGGTTGATCGGGCTCCAGTAGCAGATAGGCCACAATCCGATCCAGCTGAGCGGGTTTCCGATCGACAATGGCAACGGCGTGTTTGACCTGGGGCAAACGGTTGAGGGCATTTTCAATTTCGCCCAGCTCAATTCGGAAGCCTCGGATCTTGACTTGCCGGTCAATTCGCCCCAAAAACTCAAGGTTTCCATCGGGCAGCCAACGGGCTTCATCTCCCGTACGGTACAACCGTTGGCCAGGCTCAAACGGATTATCAATGAACTTCTGGTTCGTCAAATCCGGATCGTTCAGGTATCCTCGAGCCAACCCTTCGCCGGCGATGCACAATTCACCTGGCACGCCAATCGGGACCGGATTCAAATGCGAGTCGACGACGTAGACTCGATAGTTGGGCAATGGCTTCCCGATCGGGATCGAGGTTAGATTTCCTTCTGGTCGTTGACTCAAGTTAAAAAACGTCGCGCAAATCGTGGTTTCTGTCGGACCATAACCATTGGTCACGGTCGCCAAACTGAGTAGCCGATCAACATGCGATTCGGCCAATTGCTCGCCGCCGCTAAGAATTAACCGCAAGCTGTCGATGCTGTCGGCTTGCCGGTTCAATTCAGACAATCCCGTCGGTGTGGCGCCCATGATGGTGACGTGTTCCCGTTTCACACACTCAATCGTTTCGCCGAAATCGGCCGCATTTCGAGGAGGTATCACTAACGCGCCGCCGGAGATCAGGATTGGGAAAATCTCGTTGACGGAAACGTCAAATGCGATCGAGGCTTGTTGCAGCACGCGATCCTGCGGACCAAGTTGATAGGTACGGGCAAACGAATGGACGACGTTGACAACGCTATGGTGCTCGATCATGACACCTTTCGGCGTCCCCGTAGAACCGGACGTGAAAATAACGTAAGCCAGGTCGGATGGCGAAGTGGGCGACGGCGACGTCTTGCCAGACGGTGCTTTGGCAGCGAGTATCGTGTCGAGGTTTACCAACTGGGGAGTGCTGGCCAGCTGTTTCCACGTTGATTCGAGATCATCACCCTGATCGATAATCAGCTGTCGACAACCCGCGCTGTCGATCACCCTATCGATCCGCTCGGTCGGCCAATTGGGATCCAGCGGCAGGTAGGCAGCTCCGGATTTCAGAATCCCCAGCAGGGTTGCCATCAGTTGCGCAGATTTTTGCATCAACACTCCAACGATGGGCTGAGTACCCAGGTTCCGGTTGCGTGTTTGCAAGTATGCGGCAATGCGGTCGGCGTATTCGTTTAGCTCCTGGTAAGTGATATGTCGATCTGAGTCGATGATTGCGATCGAGTCAGCAAATTGGTTGGCCGTTGACTCAAACAGTTCGTGCAGGCAGCGAGTTGAGGGAAATGGAGCAGTCGTCGCGTTCCAGTCAACCAGTATCCGCTGCCGATCGATCTCCGCCAGAATCGGCAAGCTTGCAAGCGTTTGAGCTGGGTTGCGTACGATGCTCTTGAGCAGTGTTTGCCAACTGCGCTGCAGGCGTTCGATCGTCTCGTGTGTAAACAGGTCAGGGCGAAACAGGAAAGCGCCGTTCAGTTGATTGCCCGACCTGGCCAAGGTCAGTGCCAGATCAAAACCAGTGAATCGGACGATGTTCAAGTTCGATGGTTGCCATTGCAAGCCGCCTTTATCGATTGGATCGTTAGGAAACTCCGCAAACGTAAACAAGGCCTGGCAAATGGGCATCCTGCCGTGACCGGCCGGCATCATCATTTGGGTCAACTCGTTCAACGTCGGCTCAACGGCCGTGAGCGCAACGCGGCAGGTCTCGTGTACCTGCTGCATCAATTCCAGAAACGAGGTTTCGGATTCCAGTTCGCAACGAATTGGCAACAGGCTGGCAAAGAATCCGATCAGGTCCCGGGTTTGTGGATCCCGATTGGCTGTCGCCGAGCCAATCACCAGATCGTTTTGAGTCGAGTAACGATGCAGCAAAACGAAGTAGGCCGATAGCAGGGTCGCAAACAGCGAAGTGCCTTGACTGCGACTGATTTTCTCCAACGATTCAACCAAATTCGGCGGCACTTCAAAATCGCAAACCTCTGGCTCGACGGCCATCTCCGTGCCACGCGGGTAGTCAGTCGGCAGGTCCAGGACGGGCAATTGACCGGCAATTCGGCTTTGCCAATAGCCATCCGTTTCTGCGTCTTCCGATCGCCGCCGCTGCCAGATGGCAAAATCCGAAAACTGAATCCGCAGATCAGGAACCCGGGCACTGCGCGATTCCTGGCCCGCTTCGTAAAACTCAACCAGTTCATTGACCAGCAATCCAAACGACCACCCGTCGGAAACCAGGTGGTGCATCGCGATTACCAACACATGACTCGTTTGATTCAGTCGAATCAGCCTGTACCTGATCAGAAAACCCTGTTCCAGGTCAAAGGGCTGGTTGGTCAGTTCCGTTGCCAGTCGCATGGTTTCGATTGGTTGCTGTTCGACTTCCAAATCCGAGATGTCGACAACGTCCAGTTTGACGGGGCGATTGGCGAGTACTTGATGGACGGGATTACCATCGTTGGGAATGATCGCAGATCGCAAAATTTGATGGCGATCAGCAATGCTGGTCAGCGCTTGTTCCATCCCCTCGATATCTAGCGGTCCTGCGATTTGCAATTGGACCGGTACGTTAAAAGCTATGCCCTGATCGAATTGCTCGATCATCCACAACATGAACTGGCTATTGGACAGCACTTTGGGTTGGTCGCTTGCCGCGGTGGGGATGACGGCGTTAATCTGATCGGCTGGATCAGCCGCATCAATGAGTCGAGCAATATTGGCGACCGTCGGGTTTTTAAAAGCCGTGTGCAAGTCCAATGAAACTTGAAAAGCATGCTGGGTCCGTTCGACCAATTGCATTGCCAACAACGAATTGCCGCCCAAACTGAAAAAATCGTCGTCTCGATCAATTTCGTCAACTCGTAGCGTCTCTTGCCAAATTTTGATTAATCGATTTTCCGTTTCGCTATGAGCCACCGAGTGAACTGGGGAGGGTCGTGTCCGGGTGGGACGAGGAAGTTCAGAAACTGCGACATCGCCGGATGCGGTTCGAGGAATTGCGGTAACCAACAGAAACTCCGTTGGGATCCAGGCCGGCGGTATCCTGGACTGCAGGAAACCGATCAGTTGCTGACGGTCTGGTGCTGTCTCTCCTTGAGGGACGATGTAGGCAGTCAGCGATGGTTTCGATAATGGATCGCTGCCTGAAAGATCGATCAGAAAACACTCCTTGACCTGGCCGCAGGAAAGCAATTCCTGCTCAATCTGTTTCAGGTCAAGCAATGCCGATCCCACGCGAACGATGTTGTCGGTCCGTCCGAGGTACTCGAACAAGCCATCGTGCCGCTGCCGAATCAGGTCACCTGAGGAGCACCGCGGAAATGCCCCCGGCGGATCGGTCGCAACCGCCAGACGTCCGGGAATCCCGCTGGGCAAAACTTGTCCGTGGCGGTCAACAATCTGTACCAGGTTGGGGATCGCGGGCCGGCCCAGGCACTGGGCCGCGGCTGAAGCCGATCTTTCTCGATCTTCGCCGAATCCCGTCAAGGGATTGACTTCATAGACGAACAATAACTCCGGCAGCTCGGGAAACAGAAATGTCTGCATCAGCTTTGTCGGTTGGCAAATCTCAATCAGGTTAGCGAGAGTGCCGTGCGTTCCAAATCCATCGCGAACGATCAATTGGCAATGGGTTCGGTTGGCAGCATCCAGAGGTCCCAGTTGATCAGCTGCATGATGCAAGTCGACAATAATCTTGTCGGGTCGATAGTCGTTACGGTGGCTCCCGATGAAATCAATTTGCGCTCCCGCCAACACCGGCGCCAGTCCTCCGATCACGCGTTGCACCACCGAGGGAGAATCAGCAATCAGCCAGCGTTCGCCGGCTCGGAGGCCGCAACCATCGCAAGCCGATTCCAGGGCCTGGGAAAGCTGCTGAGCAGTTACTTCGGTCAGCGCTGTCGGGGCTTGCCCGTCAGGAACTCTCAGGACAACGCAATCTCGATCAGTTCCCAGGCTGCCCTCATCGACGGGCAGGTCATTTTCGAGCTGCGAAATGCTAGAGATCTCGAGCGGAAATGGTTCCAGGGCGATCGTCTGCGGCAGACTGGCATTCAGTCGACCTGCTGCCACCCAACGGAGGTCGTTTCGCTGATGCAGCCGACCAAGGGACCACTGATTGCATTCGTGCCGGCCGACCAGTGAAAACGAACAGCCTGCGCGCGAAGTTCCCAGGATCCCGATCAGCGTTTCGATTGATAGATCTCCGACCAGGACAACGTGTTGATCCTTGTTGCCTGACGACTGTTTCAGCCAGTTGGCGAACTGCTGCGTTGCCTGTTGCAACTGCCGGTACACAAGTCGATTGCCGGAATCATCGATGTAGACCAGTCCACCGGGATGCTGGGCAACGGTCTGGTCCAACCATTGGTGCAGTGACGAATGCTGCGGGGGCGATTCCTGGCGGGTGGGCGTGCTATCGGTGAGTCGAATGGAATCGATTGGTTGGTCAGGATCCTGCAGTACATTTTCAATTAATCGCCGCAACTGCAACGAAAACTGTTCCATGGTGACTTCGTCGAACAGGTCGGTGTTGTACTCGATCCAGCAGGCCAATCCGGTTTCACATTTTTCAGCCCTCAAGCCAATTTCAAATCGGCTGAAACCGGGATGGATTTCCAACCGCTCGATTTCCAGGTTTTTCGAGCTGTGTTCGGTAAAGCTGGGGAAGTTCTGGTACAGGTAGACGACTTGTACCAACGGGTTTCGATCGCTGGCTCGTTTGGGTGCCAAAGCCTCGACCAGTTTGTCAAACGGAACGTCCTGATGGGCGAACGTCTCGGCGGTCGAATCTCGAAGTGTTTCCACCAGCTGCCGAAACGTCGTGTCTGGCTGGATCTTGACCCGTTCCGGAACCATGTTGACAAAGTAACCGATCAACCCCTGAATTTCCGGCCGTTCACGCCCTGAAATGGGAATGCCGATCAGCATGTCTGACTGGTGCGAGTATCGATACAGCAGACTGGCATAGGCAGCCAGGGTCGTGGCAAACAATGTGGTGCCCGATTCTCGTCCCAACTGTTCCAGCGGCTGGAGTAACCGCTGCGGAATCAAAAACCTGAAGACGGTGCCTTCGTGGGTCAGCTGTTGTGGACGTGGATGGTCGGTGGGCAAGTTGAGGAAATGAGGCGCCTGGTCGAGCCGTCGGGTCCAAAAATCAAGCAGTTGCTCCAGTGATTGGCCACTTAACGCATCCAATTGTCGTTGAGCAAAATCTCGATAGCGACACGGCAACGGATCGAGCGTGATTGGCAATCCCTGCGATAGCTGGGTATAGGCGATGGATAGCTCCGACAGCAGGATGCCGATCGACCAACCATCCGAGATCGCGTGGTGCATCGTCACGCAACCGATGGTTTCATGTTCCGAAATCCTGACAAATGAATTCTTGATCAACGGCCCCTGGGCCAAATCCATTCGCGTCAGATTCTGCTGAACAATGAAGTTGGAAATTTTTTCATCGCGATTGGTGCCTTCCAGTTGTTCGTATTCATAGGTCTGGATTTTGACCTGGGAATCAGCCGCAGGATGGATTCGCTGAACTGGTTCGCCGTCAATCAGTTCAATCGTCGTCCGCAGCGACTCATGTCGCTTGATCATCCAATCGAGCGCGCGCTGATACAACTCATACCGAAAGTCTCCGGTCGCCAGAAAACTGAAGGTGATGTTGTAGAGCGGATTTCCTGGATCGAGCTGGTCGACGAACCACAACCGACGCTGGCCAAAAGTTAGCGGTGCCTCAATTGGCTGCGCCATCTTCCTTTGCAGCGCTTTGCGTAGCCGTTCTCGTTTGGCTTCCAGAGCCTCATTGCTGGGCATGACTTAATTCGCAGGGTGTTTCGAAGGTACAACTTGAACAGGCGTCAATCGTTTTCCAGTTGCTGCATGGCAGCTTCGATTTCTTCTTCAGACATCTCGTCAATCCGATCCAGCAAGCTTTCAACACTCTGTTCGTCATCAGGCGTTGCCACAACTGCCTCGTCAGCGACTGGTTGGCCATCGTTGGAAGTCGTGTCGCCTTCAAGTTGCCGGAGCACCATCGCTGACATCTCCTCCAAACTCGGGCCACGCATGATCTCCATGATTGGCAAGTTGACTCCGGCTTCCTGCTCAATGCGGTTTTTCAACTCGACCGTCATCAGTGAGTCGAGCCCCAGTGTGTTCAGCGAGACGTCGCTGTCCAATTCATCGGGCTGGGCGCCGAGCACATTGGCAAGTTCCTCCGTCAGATACCGTGTCAACAAACTGGGCCGATTTTCAGGATCCGCCATTCCAATCACATGTCGGATGTTGGCATGGGTCGTTGCCTTGCCGCTATCCTGATCGACATTCACCAACGTGGAAAACTTGCCCTTGGCGCGATTGGTAAAGGCTTTGGAGAAATTGGGCCAGTACAGATTCATGGCGGTCGCATGCGTTGCGTCACGCAATAGCAACTGTTCCACAATGTAGGTGCCTTGCTCAGACCGGACGCCCATCTCCCCAATTTTGTCAAAGTAGTCTGATAGATCCTGGCGGCGGGATACATAGCCCACATCGGCAATGCGCCCCCAGTCAATCGTCAAGGCCGGAATGCCCTGCTTGCGAAGTTGATGGGCCAGGCTGACCAGGAAGGAGTTGGCAGCGCAATAGCTTGCTTGTCCCATATTTCCAAACAACTGAACCATGGATGAAAACATGACAAAAAAGTCGACTTGCTGGTCGACTAATAATTGTGACAGGATCCAGGCGCCGTCCGACTTGGGAGCGGAAACGTTTCGGAACCGCGCTTCGTCCAGGTTGACGATCACATCGTCCTCGAGAACCATGGCGGCGTGAATCAAGCCGCGCAGTGGAGGCCAGTCGGAATCGAAACGCTGAAATAACTGCTGCATCGATGACTGACAGGAAACATCGGCGGTTGCAATTTCGACGGTCACCCCTCGTTGTCGCAGCGCCGCCAGCGTTTGCATTGCTGCTTCACCGGGAGCGCCGCTGCGGCTGGTCAGCACCAGGTGCCGAGCGCCGTGATCCACCAACCAGCCGGCCACTGCCAGCCCGAAGCCCCCCAGTCCCCCTGTGATCAGATACGAGCCGGTTGACTGCAATTCGAGTCTGGACTTGACCAGCGGTTGGACTCGAACTTCTGGCACATCGGTGGTGAAAACCATTTTTCCGATGTGTCGAGCCTGTCCCACGAATCGAAACGCAGCCTCCGCGTCGGTGATGGCAAAGATTCGGTTTGCCAGTGGACGAAGTTTTCCGGACTCAAACAGCGGCAGCAACTGGTCCCAAAGTTCGGCAGTAATCTCAGGACGCTCGGCGACAACCTTCCCCAGGTCGATGGCAAAGAATGAAAGATTGTTTCGCAACACCCGCATGGCGAGTTTTGAATTGCCGTAAATGTCGCGCTTGCCAATCTCCAGGAATCGGCCGTAGGGCGCCAGACAATTCATGCCTTGGGCGATTGCCTGTCCGGCCAGTGAATTCAAAACCAGATCAACGCCCTGCCCTTCGGTAATGGCCAGGATCTGATCTCCAAAGGCTAATGAGCGTGAGTCCAGGACATGGTCGACACCCAGGGACTTCAGAAAGGCACGTTTTTCCGGGGTGCCGGCCGTGGCAAAAATCTCGGCGTCAAAAAGCCGCGCGATCTGAATCGCAGCCAGTCCGACGCCGCCGGTGGCGCTGTGAATCAAGACCCGTTGACCGCCCCGAATGCGTCCCAGCTCATGCAGCGCGTACCAGGCTGTCAAAAACGCAATCGGCAATGTCGCGGCTTCGGCATCGTCCAGATTGCTTGGGCGAGGCAAAAGTCGTGAAGCTGGGACATAGGCATGCGAGGCCAGGCAGGCGGGCGTGATCGCGGCGACCTGGTCCCCGACGCTCCAGTTTTTAACCTGGTTTCCAACGGCAACAATTTCACCGACGCATTCGTCACCTAACCAATCGTCGACTTCGGCTTCGGTCGGATAGACACCCATCGCTTTCATCACGTCGCGGAAATTCAACCCTGCGGCTTTGATGCGGACCAGAACCTCGTCTGGTTGGGGATTGCGGAACGGGAACTCCGCCAGCGCAAGCGAATCAAACATGCCCGCGACGCCAATGCCCAATTTGTAGGGACAAGTCTCCGGTGTCGCCAGTTTCAAATCGGCATCGTCAACGACATGGATTGACTTGCGGATGACGCGGGGCACGTATCTCGCGCGGCCTCGCAAGGCAACTTCCTGCTCCTGCATTTCGTCAACAGCATGAAACTCGTCGACAAGATTTTCTAGCTCTTGCTTGGTAACCGCAGGGCTTAGATCGATCAGTTTCAGTGTCAAGTTGGACTGTTCCAGTTCCGATACCCGGCCGACACCAACGACCATGGTTTGAGCCATGTTCAACCGTTCGATTTGGTTGCCGACCGGTTGAGCGCCGCGAGTAATGACCCACAGCGGCAACGGGACCCCAGGTAGTTGTTGGGCCAGTGATTGAACCAGCTTGAGCAACGGGAAACAGCCTTGCGATTCAGCGGCGCGCAACGATTCGACGTCGGAATCCAATGCGGGGCCATCGACCGGCCAACTGAACACCACCCCCCGCAAGTTCACGTCGGCCGTGGCCAAAGCCATCAACAGTTCGTTGAAATCCTGCTTGTTGGCGGGATTGATCAGAAAACCATCGTCGGTTTTGGAAAAATCCACTCCTGGTTTGACAAGAATCGCTGTGCCGTTACTTCGTTGAATTTCAGCTGCCAGGTGCGTGCCAACGCCCCGTTCATCGGCAAATACCAGCCAGTTTCCTGTCAGGGATGCGGTGGGGCGTGTCGATTCCGCTGTCTCCGGTTGATTTTGGGTTGCCTGGGTCGGTTGATTGCGACAAACGTAGACAACATGTCCTGATTCGGACTCCGAACTCAGATCGGTTACCGCGTGTGGAGGTGCAAAGCCAGCCTGCTGCATCAAATCCAGCCATTGGGATCGGTTCAGTGTCGCATGGTCTGGGCGCAAGTCATGATCATTAAATCGCCACCAGCCGTTCAGCAGACCGAAGACAAAATCAAACCATCGCGCCGGAGCATTGAGCTCGTTGATGATCAGCAGCCCGGAGGGGGACAGCAACGATTTGACGTGAGCCAGGGTCGATTTCAGATCCGCCGTCGCATGTAAGACGTCGGTGGCCAGAACCAAATCGTAGACTTGCGGCTCAAAACCCTGCCCGGCAGGGTCCTGTTCGATATCCAGCGTTCCGCAATCAAATCCAGGATAGCGTTGGAATTTCTGTTTGGCTCGCGAGAAAAACGCGGCTGAGACATCCGTAAACGTGTACTCGTATTGTTCTGGCGGCAGTTGTGGCAACACGGCCGATGTTGTGGCTCCAGTGCCGGCTCCGATTTCCAGGATCCGTAAAACTCTGCCTTCGGCCAGCTGATCCACCGCCAGTGCCACCGTTTGGGCCACGGCCTGGTTGCCAAATTTGAAGGAAGGCGAATCGTGATACAAGTGATCGGCGGTGTCCATCGAACCGGCTGGAAAGATCACTTCCAATGACTCGATTTCTCCAGTCAAAATTTTCGCCAATTGCTCACCACAACGCGCGATCAAAGCCAATTCGGCACTGAAACTGGGGAACTCGGACAAAGCCTCGTTCCAGGCTGAGCTGGGATCGGGATCTTCGATCGTCTGGTTGACGGTCCAGCGCCCTTCAGCGTCCTGGGCGAGCAGACCATCACAGGCCAGAAACTGCAACAGTCGATCAAGCTGACGTTGTTGGGAAGGCACGATTCCCAAATCCCGTATCAGCTGTTCGGTCGTGAAAGGTTGTCCGTCATCCGGCCGCCAACCCAGTTCCAACAAGGCCTTCCAGGTGTAGGCATTGATGGCTTGTTCCACTGCCGGAAAGACGATGCCTGCGCGTTTCGACCAGCCAAACGCCGACAAGTGTTTGACCCCAGCATCCAACCTCGATTCCAGCTCCTCTGTTGGCGGAAGGTAAGGTTCCACCTGACGTCGAAGTTGCGCGGGAAGAGGTTTCAAATGCCATTCGGTCGCGTAGGTCAAGTCATCGATACTGACGCCTCTGGCATCCGAGAAATCATCGATTGACTGGACCATCAAGCCGTCGATTTCCAGGCAGCGATTACCTGACGAATCGACAAATATCAGATTGCCCTGGGATACTTCGTGCGATTCAAATGTTTGTTCGGTGTCGCAGAAGCAACCGTCGCCGAGCGGGCGGAGGAAGACCACACGGTTCATCCGAACTGGCAGCGGAACGGTCACGTCGGGTCTGCGAAATCCTCCTTCCGTCGCGGACTGAAACGTAACTTGTAAACCCGCGTCCAACAGCGATGGGTGCACCAGGTACGATTCCAACTCGTCGGCAATCGACGGCGGTGCTGCCAAGCGTCCCAACGATCCGCCGTCAGTGATCCAACACTCGGCGACGCCTTGAAACGCTGGACCGTATTCAATTCTCTTTTCGATGCAAAAACCGTAAAACTCCTCCAGCGTAACCTCACTGATGCGTGGGCGAGTCTCGGACCAGGGTTGATCGCGACCAATGGGGCCTTCGTTGCGGATCTTGCCAACAGCGCACAGCGACCATTCGTCGTCGCGATCGGTTTTGGCGTAAACTCGGAACTCGGAAGTGTCGGGGCTGAAAACGGTTTGCACGAACAATCGGTTGTCGGCTGATTCTGGCAAAAACAAGGCGCGACGGAACTCGACATCCTCCAGTACAAAGGATTCCAGCTGGTAGACTTCCCGAGCAACGGCGAATCCGATTTCCAGGTACGCCGCGGCGGGGAAAATGGGACTTCCCTGAACGACGTGATCCCACAGCGAACCATGCGCTTGCCGATTGATTTCCGTTTGCCAGGTAGGTTCGGCGGCTTTGACCGGTCGCCCGAGATAAGGATGGACTTTGAATCCCAGCCGGGCTTGCTGGTTGTCTGGGCATTCGTGCCACAAGGATTGATGCTGCCAGGGATAGGTTGGCAGGACGATTTCCGTCGCACAATTCGAGTGTAGCTGCTGCCAGTCGATTGAGTATCCGTGCCGATACAGTTCGCTTAGGCACGTCAGCATTTCGCGCCGCTCGTCTTCGTGTCTTCGAAGGGTGGGAATGACTTCGCCATGGTGGTCGACGTCAGCCAGACATTCCCGGATGGACGCCGTCAAGGCCGGATGGGCGCTGATTTCGACGAAGGTCGTGCAACCCGCCTCGATCAGTGATTGAATGCCGCTGGCAAACTGAACGCCCTGGCGAACGTTCTGCCACCAGTAGTCAGCAGCCAGTTCCGGTCCTGCGACCCAATCGCCAGTAACAGTCCCAACCATTTTCCCGGGCACTGCTTTCGCCCGGATGGTACCCAAGTCTGCCATCAGGTCGGCCTTGATCCCGTCCATCTGGGAACTGTGAAAGGCGTATTCGACTCGCAACAGTTTGTGGAAAACGTCGTCGCCCAGCGTGCGGTCGATCTCCTCCAGCGTCTCTCGCGGTCCCGACAACGTCACCGAACCGGGAGCGTTAACGGCTGCGATGCCGATCTCGGTCCAGCGATCGCAAATCTCCCGTTGAGCCCGTTCGGCAGGCATCCCGACGGCAAGCATGCCGCCGCGGGTGCTGGCGTTGTCCATGCACCGACCGCGGCAAACGATGACTTTGCAGGCAGTTGGGAGATCAAGGATTCCGCTAGTATAAGCCGCGGCAACTTCGCCGACGCTGTGACCAATGGTAAAGTCAGGGTGGATTCCCCAAGATTGTAACAATTCGGCCAACGCGACTTGAATTGCAAAGATGGAGGGTTGCGCGATCGAGGTCAGGTGTAACTCGGAATCGGATTCGGCGGCGTTCAGTTTGTCCCACAACGACCAACCTGAAACCGGCTGCATCAAAGCGTCACAACGCCGAATCATGTCGCCAAATACAGGTTCCTCGTGCATCAGTTGTCGACCCATCGCCCACCACTGGGGACCCTGGCCGGAAAATACGAACGCCAGCCGATTGTCCGCCGACGGGTTGGACCCGAGTTTGTCCGCCTTGCTGATCGCCAGCTCCAACTCCTGGACAAGTTTTCGGGGAGAGTCGGCCAGAAGTGCGACACGTACGGAGTGATGCGAGCGACGTTGGGATAGCAGATAGCCAAGCTCATTGAGTGCCAGGTTTGAATCTGCGTTGATCAACTCGACATAAGATTGCAGCAGTTCAGGGAGCGC
>CAZJEK010000047.1:0-806 GCA_964545005.1 uncultured Pirellulaceae bacterium | reverse complement strand
TGACCACGGTCTCGCCGTGCCCGGTTTTTGCCGACCGGACGGAGGCAACCGGCTTGCCATTCAATGGCGTGGATTGAGTTGGTGGTTCGGAAAGGATGACGTGCGCGTTGGAGCCGCCAAAGCCGAACGAATTGATGCCTGCCAACCGAGGTTTCCCGTCGACCTGGGGCCACGGTTGAAGTTGATCAGCGACTTCGAGGTTCAAGCTGTCAAAGTCGATCTCAGGATTCGGGGTCTCAAAATGCAGGCTGGCTGGGATTTGACCATGCTTGATTGCCAACGCCGTCTTGATCAAACCAGCGATACCGGCACCCGGCTCGAGGTGCCCGATGTTGGTTTTCACCGATCCGATTCTGCAGCGGTTTCCGTCGGGGCGATTCAACCCGACAGCGTGCCCCAATGCAGTCGCTTCGATTCGGTCCCCCACGACCGTCCCGGTTCCATGAGCTTCGACGTAGTCAACGTCGGTTGGATCGATTCCGGCTCGTTGGCAAGCGGTCAGGATCATTTTCGTCTGGGCGTCCTGGCTGGGTACAACCATCGAACTGGTGCGCCCATCCTGGTTGGCCGCGGTTGCACGAATCGTTGCGTAAACCGAATCGCCGTCTTCGATCGCGCGAGATAGCGGTTTGAGCAACACCATGGCGGCGCCTTCAGCGCGAACGTAACCATTGGCCCGTGAATCAAACGCTTTGCAGCGACCGTCTGGAGACAGCATCGACAGGCGACAAAAACCGATACTACCGGTCGGAGAGATCAGCGCGTTGGCCCCCCCTGCCAATGCCGTCGTGCACTCTCCCCGCCAG
>CAZJEK010000046.1:1356-23658 GCA_964545005.1 uncultured Pirellulaceae bacterium | reverse complement strand
TTTTTCTGCGGTCACGGCCGAATCGGCCATGCTACATAACTTTCGCGGAGCCAAAGCGACCGGGAGTCGTTGCGTTCTTCGCTATTCGCCCAATCCAACGAGTTCCAACAGTTTCAGTGCGTTGGTTGTTTCAGCGATCCCGGGCTTCATGCGATAATCGAACGTCATCACTTCCTTGCCGTCCCGCTGAACAAACTGTTCGGAAAAATGAACCGTCCGGCAAGCCTGAGCCAGTTCATCCGTTTTTGCCAGGTCCAGGTCGTGAGTTGAGATAGCACCGATGGCCTGTTCATCGATCAACTTGCGAACTACCCGACTGACTGCGATCTGACGCTCGCGCGAATTGGTTCCCTGCAATATCTCGTCGAGCAAAAACAATAGCCGGCGCGGGTTGTCATGCGAATGGGCTTTGGCAGTGTCGACGATCTCTTTCAACCGTTTTAATTCGGCCATGAAAAATGAAACGCCATCGGCCAGCGAGTCAGCAATCCGCATGCTGGTTTCGATTCGAATCGGCGGCAAGTTCATCGCATCGGCACAAACCACGCTACCCATCTGCGCCAGTACAATGTTGGCCCCCAGACTGCGCAGTAACGTGCTTTTTCCCGACATGTTCGATCCGGTCACCAGCAGGACCGTCCCGGGCGGCCCGACCTCAACATCGTTGCTGACCCGCGATTCATCCAGCAGCGGATGACCGACCTGTTTTCCGGAAACGCAAACCTGTTCGGGACTGTCAACCGATTTCACGACCGGGAATACCCAATCGGGATTGTCGGCAGCCAGCTTGGCCAAGGCAGACAAGGCTTCGACCTCCGCCAGATCATCGAACCAGTCGCGAGCACGTTTTCCGTTTTCAGCTTTCCAGTTTTCCAGCCAACTGAGTGCATGGACGTCCCAGAAAAACAGGAACTCAAACACGACGTAAACGACGAACATCATGCCGTTGCGACGAATGTTGGCTAACCAGACCAGCCAACCCAGCCGCTGCATTTTGGCTTGAGCTCCACTGCCGGTTCGTTGCAATCGTTGCTGGAGTTGTTTCAGTTTGTCGCATTCGGCTGGGTAGTCGGCAACCATGTCGAAAAGTCGCACGTAATGAGCTGCATCGTTGGATCGAGACGAGACGCGATTAAAAACTTCGTGAATCGAACCGGCTCGCCAAACCGACAGGAAGAAATTGACGACGGCAATCAAAATCAGCGCCGGTCCGGCAATCGTCAGGGGAAGCAATCCGATTAACAGCCCAGCCAGGCTGACCAAGCTGAGAACGGCCGTGATACGAGCCGCCCAGAGAATCCACTGATTACCGTCGGCGAACCAGTTCGGACTTTCGCACCAATCGACGAATTGGCTGGGGCCGGATTGGCTGGAGGCCAACTGTTCGCATTCGAGCCGGAATTTGAGCCGCCAGTCCTGCCGCGGGCTGAGTTCTGCGACCGCTTGTTGACGTGATTTGATTTCGTCGTCCAGGGCACCTTCGATGATCCAGTTTTTCAGCTTGCTAGTACCCAGCGGCGTCCGCGTAATCCCAATCAATTTGTAGATGGAACTTGCGCCCAGCAGGTCCAGGTCGGTTGAAATCGGGATAAACCACTTGGGGATTTCCAGTGCTGGGACTTTGATCTGGTCCCATTGACGGCGGCAGCGAGCCAGTGATTCGAGGTGCATCTTGATCAGCAAGTTGCCGCGATGCATTCGTTGCTGCAGATTTTCGTGGTACAAGGCAACGATCACGAACACGACAAAGACGGCCGCCAAAATCAGGTACCAGCCATTTCCCAATCCGTAGGCTTGCGCGATGCCCAGACCAAGCAGCACAAAGCAGACCAGCAACAGGGCTCCGCGCACGATGCCGATTTTGGTCCACTGGGAAGCACATTGAGCAACCTCAGCTCGTTGTTCGGCCAATAGATTTTCGTACCGCTGCAGCACCTCGGGGTGAGTGGTGGGCGGTGAGTTTGATTGGTGATTAGAGGCCACAGGCTAAATGCCGCTTAGTTCCGTCGCACGCTTGACTCGTTGGATGGCAATCATGAACGCCGCTGTGCGCAAGCTGACGTTTTGTTCGTTGGCCATTTGCCAGACATCTTCAAAGGCAGATGATAACACGGCATCGAGTTGTTGACGAACCCGGTTCAAATCCCAGCTGTAGTATTGACGGTTTTGTACCCATTCAAAATAGGAAACCGAAACCCCGCCGGCATTGGCCAGAATGTCGGGCAGCACGGCAACGCCTTTTTCGAACAGCACTTCATCGGCATCGGCATCGACGGGGCCGTTAGCGCCTTCGACGATATATTGGGCTTTAATATCATGAACATTGTCCATGGTGATTACGCCGCCGAGTGCAGCTGGAATCAGCAATTCGCATTCCAGCTCCAGCAGCTCTTCGTTGGAGATCCGTTTTGCATTGGAAGTTTTTTCGAAACCTTCCAGCGTACGGTACTCCAGTGCGAAATGCAGTGCTGCCGGGATGTCGAGTCCATCGGGGTTGTAGTAGGCCCCACTGACATCGCTAATCCCAACAATTTTAAATTCCGACTCGGACATGTACTTGGCGGCGTGGGATCCTACGTTACCAAAACCTTGTATAACGACACGAGTGTCGACCGGTCGGCGGCCAAGCCGTTTTAATAATTTGAACGCCAGGATCCCGACGCCCCGCCCGGTGGCTTCCTCGCGACCTTTGGCGCCATAGTCTTCCACCGGTTTGCCGGTGATGCAGGCGGGACTGAAACCGTGGTACTTTTCGTACTGGTTTCGAATCCAGGCCATGGTTTCCGAATCGGTGCCCATATCGGGAGCCGGGATGTCGGTATCGGGACCGATGATGTCGTGGATCTGATCGATGAACTTACGCGTGATTCGTTCTTTTTCCTTGCGGCTCAGATCCCGTGGACTGACGCAGATCCCCCCTTTGGCACCGCCGTAAGGAATGTTGACGACGGCGGTCTTCCAGGTCATCAGCGATGCCAACGCTCGAACTTCGTCGAGATCAACATCCTTGTGATACCGTAAGCCACCTTTCATCGGGCCGCGGGCATTGTTGTGTTGGACCCGATACCCGACCAGCGTTTCCAGTCGACCATCATCCATTTCGACCGGGACTTCAACCGTGATTTCACGTTTGGCCATTACCAGCAGACGTCGAGTACTTTCATCCAGCTTTAACTGGTCGGCGGCGCGGGTAAAATAATGAAGAACGGTTTCAAAGGCGTTCATGTGAGGCTTTGGCTTGGTCGCAGTAGTATCCATTGGTTACTTTCAAACCCGGTTGAATTGGGGTTAACGAGGTGTATTTGCGCCTTGACCGGTTCTGGCGGTATTGTCAGTTGCCTTAAATGCGGCTGGAAGTCCTCTACGATATCTAATCGTCGAATATCCACAATCGGTATTTGGAAAATCCGGAAAAAGTTGGCGATTGCGTTTGAAACTGAGCGGAGACGCTTCTGAAGGAATTTTATCGAGCAATTTTGTGTCCGTAACGATCAATCAATTCTGGGCAGCTTTGACTGCCAGTCGGCTGTTGCCCTCAGCGAAGCTCCAGCAACTGTTTTCCGACTACTCAACAGGCCATCCAGAGAACCGCGACATCGAGGTTCTGGTCAACTGGATGACAGAGAAAGGTGCGCTGACGGCTTACCAAGCTGAGATTTTGTCGTCCGGCCACGCGGGCCCGTTCAGCTATGGGCCCTACCAGGTTAATGACAAGGTGAACTCGGGCCCCCTGCAAGGCGCTTTCAAGGCTCGCCACGCGCGGTCCCGGTTTCCGGTCCTGTTGCATTTTTTAGGCGGCTCGGAACCGGCTGATCTGCAACGCTGGAAGCGGGTTGAAGTTCGAACTCAGCAGCTGGTTCCCATCGACACGGCCTGGTTGACGCCGGTTTTCGAAACCACGGTTTTGTCGGAACACCGGATGGTTGTCTCAGGGATCCCACGCGGCAAAGTTTTGTCGCAGTTGCCGGCCAAGTCCCGGTTGCCCTGGAAACATGCCTGTCTGGTCGGGGCACAAATCGCGAGTGCATTAGATCTGATTCATCAACGTGACCTGGTACACGGGTCCCTCTGCGACGATGTCATCTGGATCGATTCCAGCGGGAAGGCTCAGTTATTTCCCGTCGTTGGCTTGTTGAGCGAACCTTGGACGGACTATTCCCAACTACCGGAAGCCTTGCGGCAGTCCTGTCTGAGCTATCTGGCGCCCGAGGTCGAGTCGCGTGACCAGCAAAACGTGACTGGTGAAATATACGCGTTGGGCTGTTTGCTGGTGCGTTTGATTCGTGGTCGTCCGTTTTGTCCGGCCGACACTCCCGCAGCCCAAAAGAAGTTTCATCAGCGTGGCGAACAACCAAACCTGGCCAAGTACGATCTGCCTGCCGACTTGCTGGAACTGATCCAGTCCATGCTTGATCTTGATCCCGCCGGTCGACCAGCGTCAGCCAGTGCGGTTGCGTCGTTGTTGGCGCTGCAGTCAGGCAAGGCAACCACGGTCGATGCTGGCAAGGCTCCACCGCCAGAGCAGATCGCTTTGCGGCAGCAATTGCAATCTGTCGTGACGGCCTCGCCCGTGGCCAGCGAACTGCCTCTCATCCAGACCGACGAAGAACCTGGTTTTCGAGTCGAAGAAGTTCAGGCAGTGAGCGTGCAGATTGATGCGACCGTTGATAAATCAGAATCAGATCCCGCCTCCCGGATTGAGGCGGCCCGACTAGCCAGGCAACGAAGACAGCAAAACAAATGGAAGGTTCCTGCTGCAATCGCGGCTGCGGTGGTGGTGTTTGGCGGGTTGCTGGGCGGTGTCGCCTACTGGATGTCGCAAACGACTCGTCAAACCGATCCAGTCGCGGCCGATACGGAACGAGGTACCGACAACCCGAATGATTCGACTGATGGAGATGCTGGTGGTCCGACCGATCCTGGATCGGCAGTGGTTCAAACGTTGATCGCTGACGACGACCAGTCGCTATGGGAAACCCCGACCGTTGGACCGCCGATCGACTTTTCCTACCTGCCGCCGATCCCCCGGATTGTGCTGTCGGCGCGTGGCCAGGCGATGATGGGTTCTGACGAAGGTCGCCGAGTTTTGGACGCATTCGGCCCGGAGTTTCAGTCCGTGTTAACAGACTTTCTGGCCCCCGCGGGAATCGAATTGGCGGATTGTCAGCAACTGCTGGTTTCCTTTCACGAACCGCCTGCCGAAATGGATGGGGAGCAGCGGCGCGGCTATCTTCCCTTTGCCGTGGTCACCTTGCCAAAGCCGATGTCCCGGTCCGCGGTGCTGGCCATGTGGGGGCAACCCGACCGCAAGCAAACTGATCAAGGACAGACGTTTTTTGAAAACCAGTCAGGCTGGGCATTCTATCCAGTCGTCCCGGATGATCCTGCCCCGGTCGGCGACGCCAGTGAAGCCGGAGACCTGCCCGCCGGTGCTGAAGCGAACATCGTCAAGTTTGCTTTTGGCCCCCGGGTATTGCTGCAACAATCGTTGGCCTTGCCCGGGGGGATTCCATTAAGTGGAGCCTTGGAGGACCTGGTTCCCCGCACTGACCGAGACCGCCATCTGAACCTGCTGTATCTCCGCCCTGCCCTGTTCAATGATCGGGGCCAGGCCTGGATGGGGGCGACGCTGGCTGCCTTCAATCGCGATCTCAGTGTCTTGCTGCCAGATGAAATTCAAGGTGGCCTGGTCAGTTTTCACATCGATGATGGAAACTATTTTGAATTGCAGTTTGATCGTGCGGTTGATTTAAAAGTCAGTCAATTGCGCGAACGATTGGAAGCCGGTATTCGGGATCGCCGCGATCGATTGACCGAATTCGTCGCAACAGTCGCTCCCAATCCGTACTGGGATCGAGTCCGGGTAAAGTATGCCGGCATGCTGGCTGATTCAGTCCGCAATCTGCGGTTTGGGGTTGAGCGAGGTCAACTGGTGGTCAACGCCTGGTTGCCACCAATGGCGGCCCATAACCTGGTCGCTGCTTCCGAATTGTTAGCCACTTTTTCTGACGGGGCAGCGCGACCCAGTGAGTCGCAAACCGAGGTGCCCGCGACGATCCAAGCCTTGTTGGCCACGCCCCGCAATCTGGATGTCGCCAATCCGCCGGACCTGAATGTGCTGATGGCGGATTTGAAGCGCGAAATTGAAACCGACTACGGTCAGCTTCCTTTTGGCTGGGATATTCAGTTGCTTGGCGCCGATCTGGAAGCCGAGGGAATTACCAAAAATCAACGCCCAGGCCAGCTGAAAATGGAACAGAAAACATTGGCTGAAATCCTGACTTCGATCATGGTGTCAGCCAATCCAGCTAAAGATATTTCCGGGCCTGAGGACCCCAATTGCAAACTGGTTTGGGTCCTGCAACCCGATCCGGAAAATCCGGACAAACAGTTGATTTTGATAACAACTCGAGGCGCGGCTGAAGAAAAAGGTTATGCCTTGCCGGAAGCGTTTCGATAAACTGGTTCCATGAAAGCCTGAAGATTTTAAGGTTTCAGCGAGGGTAAGTACCGATTGAGGTTCGGGAGAACGTTGACGTTCCGGAGTTGCGCTAATACGGGTTTTGGCTGGGAATGGAAACCCGACGGGTGAGCGAGGGCGATGACGATGCGTGTTTTTCCCTCGCTTAGGCGCCGGGTTTCCAACAGAGTGCAACTTGATAAACATTGACGTCGCCCCGGTCTCGGCAAAAGATAGAGTGGGGCAAGCTTAACGCGAGGCAAACTGGTTTGAATCCTTTCCACTTAATCTGTAAATCCTGCGCCGCGCGGTTGAAAGTCACCCGCATGTCGGCGATCGGTCAACAACTGGCTTGTCCCAGATGTGGGTCGATGGTCCAGGTACAACCGCCTGAGGATTGGGACCCTGGTGAAGATGTCCAGATCAACCAGACGGCTGGTCCCGACGACGCTGACGCTGGACCGCTCACTGACTTCGATGACATCGAATCGGTATTGACTGGCCAACAACCTGCGAAGGCTCCGCTGCCCAAGCCTCGTCCGAAACGAACGGCTGCTCCGAGTACTCCTCAGCGTCCAACCACACCTCGGGGCCAATCGATGGGGGCACCGCGACCTTCTGCGTCTGCCTCAGAGCAACCGATGTTGCCGGACCAACAGTGGACATCCACATCTTCGCAGCGGCGAAAACGGTTACTTACCATCGTGGCCGCCGCGATAGGTGCTGTGGTCATCATTGGTGCCCTGATTGCGGCGTTGTTGGTCAATTGGTCGGGCGACGATGGCCAATCGCTGGCCCAACCGCCCGATCAGGAACCGAGTGTGCCTGGAGTGGTTGGTGATGACCAGAACTCTGGCAATGCCCGAAACGCAAGCGATGAAAACAATCCAGGGCAGCAACAAACGAACGCTGATCAAGACTTGCTCGATCAGGAACCCTTGATTGCGGGGCCAATCGAACAACAGGGAGTGGTTCAGCCTGGAGAGACCAAGCCACCGCAAATTGAGATGAATGACGATGGGCCAGGATTCGCCGCGCCCACGGCGGACAACAAGCCGCCTGAAATCGGGACCGAAGGAGAACCGACCGATCCGGGGTTGGAGGTTGTCCCATCGGCTGACAACAGTTTTGCTGGTAGCGATAGCTTGCTGCCGAAAAATCTGGATCCAGTCGATCCGGATAGTGTCGCGACATTGCAAGATGAACTGGGCGACCTGGCGTCGTTGTTGGAAAGCTCGGATACATCCATTCGTGACCTTGAAGACCAGGCGTCACGATTCGTCGGTAACTTCCCGCGGGTATCAAACTATTTTGTGGAACGGCCGCCAGAGTTGGAGGTGGATTTGGAGCGTCAATTGGGTGTGCCGTTGCCCGGATTGATGTACGAACAACCCAGGCGCTTGACGCAAATGGTCCGAACGCTGTCGAGGATCTCCTCAATTCCGATCACGATTGACGTGCGCCAAATGGAGCTAATGCAAGTCCCGGTTAACCCTGAGGGAACGTTGACCTTGACCGACACGACCATGCGGGAGGCCATTGATTCGGTAGCGGCGAAGTTTGAACTCGACGTGCTCCAGCGGGACGACGGCCTGATTTTGACTCGACAACCACAACCTGGTTTGGTTGATGTGGTGATTGAGCTCCCTGAAATTGACGGGGTCGACGATATTTCCAAACGTCGATTTATCGCTTCGATCAAGACATTGATTGCACCGGAAATTTGGGTCGCCGAAACGAACCCCGCCAGCTTGGAATTGGTCGATGGAAAGCTGAGTATGTCGGCTCCCCAAGGCGTCGTGGCGGTCATTCGTTCGTTCGTCGCCAAATTGGGGTTGGCTGCCAAGTTGGCTGAAGCACCGGATGATCTGGAATTGCGTCAGCAACTCGCGTCGCGGTGGAGTCGTTCGGCGGAGCTACGGGCAACGCCAGTTGACTTGGCACCGACGATTCGACAGCCGATTCTGAAGTTTCTGCAGCGAATCGAAAACGAAACAGGCGCGACGGTCACGATTGACTGGTTGAACGCGGCTGCTCTTGGTTGGAATCTCCTCGCCGAAGTTCCTGGTGACCTGTCCGGATCGACGGTTGGAGCAACCATTCAGGAGTTGGCTGCTGCTCTGGAACTGATTCCGCTTGCCGTGGACGAACAGACTTTTTTCCTGACCACGCGCAGGGCAGCCCAGGAGTTCGTTGATCTCGAGGTCTACCCGGTGGTCGGTTCGTTAGCCCGGCAGGCCAGACCGGGGACGTTGGAAAAAGCCGTCTTCGAAGCATTAGGCGAGCAAGTGCAGACGCAATTGGTCAAGGTGGTTTACGAGCCCAAATGCCAATGCTTGATCGCCGTTGGCAACCAGTCCATTCAACGTCAAATCGAAGGCATGGTCTCGACGCTGAATCAAAGCGTTGGTGGGAATTGAGCCGGCGCCTTGTCGAAATCACAAAAGCATTAGACTCGAAACTGTTCCACCGGGAGCGAGTACTCTTCGTCGAACCAGGCTTCGATTTTGTTGTCGCGTTGATGGTCGTATTCTGGCTTGGCGGCCAATGTCTTACCCGACACGATGTGTCTCAATTCGGTGTCTTCGACAACAACTTGTCCGGCTTTGATTACCAGCCAGGGCAATTCAAACATGGTTTCAAAGTTGTTGTCGGGATTGTAAACGCATATGTCTGCGTCAGCGCCGACCCCCAAGTGGCCTTTGTTGGTCAATCCCAGAATTCGGGCTGGGCCGGCGCGAGTAATGATCGCGATGTCGGACAGTGAATACTCGCGATTCAGGGTTGGGAGCTGTGAGTGTTTGAGCACCGAGGGATGAACCGCGTTCAGTGTTTCTGCTCGGTATTCACGATCCATCAGCAATCGAATAATTTGCGGATAAGCGAGGAAGCTGCCACCGTTGGGATGGTCGGTGCTCATCACCACTTTCCAGGGATCCTCGACAAGCAGGTACCACTCCAGGCCGATGGCCCATTGGAGTGCGTTAAGTCGATTTTTGTTTTTGTATTCGATGGGCGAGATACCACATCCGGATTCGAGTTCGGTGTCGCTGGAATACCACTTTTCGCCGCTGACTTGTTGCAGGTAGTAGCCCAACGGACCGTCGCCGGTCATGCTTGTTGTGCGGCCGAACATGACTTGGCCAACATCGACGGTCAAATTGGATTGTTGGTTGATCCACTCCGCCAGCGGCGCGACTTGAGAGTGCAGGGATGATTCAGATCCGTCACCGCCTCCGTAGCTGTGAAACTGAATGTGGGTCAAATGAGCCTGGAGTCCATCGAGAGTTCGCATCGTCTCCAGCGTGGTCGTCCAGTTTCCGGGCATCCCTAGATTGTTGGTGTGGATGTGAACGGGGTGAGGGAGGTTGAGCGAATTGGCTGCCTGGGTAATGGAGCGGATGATCTGCCGGGGGGTGACATTGAAGCCGGAGACAACCTGGTCCAGATCTGTCGCGTTACCGGATCTCGATTGTTTCCAGAGCTCGACACCCCCGGGATTGACGATCTTGGGCGCGTAACTGCCGACCTGATTCAGTAGCCAGCCGAGGAAGCTTTGCAGCGCTGGTTGGTCATTTTTCGCGGCGCATTGCATCGCGTAATGGTTGTTACCGACAAGCGTGAAGAAACCGGTGTCGAGATTCGGGACGTGGTCGAATTCGAAGTGGGCGTGTCTGGCCGCCAGCGGCGTAATGGCCGCATCGAAACAGGTTGTATAGCCCAGCCCCGTGTATTTGTAACCGGTTGTCATCAATGTCGGGATATTGCCGCAGGCGCCACTGTGCTGAAACTGTTTCAGTTGGTGTCCACGGGGTTGGCTGGAGACTGCCTGAGCCCGGGAGATTTCGGGCTGCATCATCCGCCCGGTGTTTACTTTGGGGCCTGCGATATGGCAGTGCATATCGATTCCACCGGGCATCACGACTCGACCACTCAGGTCGATGGTCCGGTAATTTTGAGGGTTGTGGGGAACGGCGATGATCTTGCCGTCCTCGATCCACAGGTCTCGGACTTCTCCTTCGATGCCATTGGCAGGATCGAAGATTTGCCCACCAGACAGTTTCAATATACCCGAATTGCTCATCACCTGATTATAGCCATCCGGCCTCGGCGGTGTTCCTGGGACACAACCAGCCGGCAGCAACCCCGACAAGACGTCGATTCGGGGACCGATTCGGGGACAGGCAAACTACGGTGCATCGTGGGGCCAGGCGACGTTCCTGCCATGGGGTACTACCTGCGGGGACAGGCTGCGGGGACAGGCTGCGGGGACAGGCTGCGGGGACAGGCTGCGGGGACAGGCAACGCTGCCACTGGGGACTGCCACTGGGGACTGCCACTGGGGACAGGCAAATCTTCGTGTGCCGGACCTTTGGGGGACCGTTGGTGGACCTTTGGGGACAGGCAAACTACAAGGTCAACTTCAGCACCTTTGGGGACAGGCAAACTACAAGGCCAACTCTGGCAGCTCGAGATTTGGACCGGAAACAATGCACTGTGGGGCAACGCTCCTGCCATCGTTTGGGGACAAGTAAAGTATCCAGGCCGGCCCTTGATCGCTGGCAAATTACACAAATCCTGGGGGCAACGGGAACGGCTTCTTCTCGGGGACAGGCAAGCTATGGCGCTGGCAAGCTATGGCGCTTCGAATGCCATCAGGTACCACCGGGGACAGGCAAGTTTTCGAGAGGCCGGTAAGACTGCTCGAGTTTTATCCCTGATTCGAAAAAACAATTGGCAAATTGTCTCGTACCGAAATATCCCAACTTGCCAGAGTGATGGCATATCCGAAAAGATGGGGGAATCTATTTCCCGATTGGTGATTCGTCGACCGTTTGAAATAGATCGATGCTCTCGCTGAATCAGTGGCGGCATTTTTGCCAGACCTGGAGGGAATTCTCGAGGAACAGGCAAAACCAGCGTGAACGATGGGGCCACGTCTGTTGCAAGGCCCTTCACCGCCGAGTTACTACCGTGGCTTGCGTCGAGAATCCTTGACTTGGGGCGTTTCCTGCCCAGTTCGTTGTTCTTTGGTGGGGCGCCAGCGGCGTTTTCGCTTGATCCCGAACGAAGCCTCAAAGTCGAGCGCTTCATCATCGAGCGCTTGCAGATTCTGATCTGAATCCATTCGCGATTCCAATTCAGCTAAAACACCGTTGAGGCGATCGTAATTCTCAGCAATCCGAGCCAAACGCCGTTCAACTTCCGGGCTGGACGCGCTTATTTGCTTAGAATCAATTGAAATCTTGCGAGGGTTGAGTTTTTCGGGCGGGAAAAACGCCATAATGAAAACAACTTAAAAACGACGAAGATAATGATTTGAAGCCGGTCGAGGGATAGTTGCCAACACCAGCTGGGGTGGTTTTGTTCGTCCTACCCCAATGTTTAATTGTTGACACCCGGCTGAGGGAATTCAAGCCATTGTGTTTTCTGCTTATCTAAACGGAGCCAGCAAACTGTCGGTCATGAACGATTTGGAGCAACTGGACAATCTGCTGGAACAATGGGCGGCGACGTTGATATCCATAGCCCCTCAAATGCCGACTTACGATGACATGCAAGCGGTCGTTGAAGGGCTCCAGCCGGCGGTTGAACGAGGCTACTTCGCTCCCGACGAAGACGAGCGAATCCGGGAATTGTTTGTTTTGTACCTTAAGACACGCGCTGGACTTCACGCTTTGCTGAGAGCGATTCGCCCCTATGCACTGCAGGAAAGCCGTCATCCGTCCGAACGTCGTCATGACGTTTTCCTAATGGCGTTTTGCACGGCCTGTCTGCTGATGCGAATGGGTAAGTACCTGGTTGATAGTTTTCGGCATCAGTCGGTTGTGTGGCGAAAACTGGATGAGCCTGAACCCTGTTTCGGAGTGCCTCCGCGGCAATTTACGGCTGTCTACCGATCCCTGACCTCACCACGCAACATCTGGACTTTCTTGTCAGGTATCCAGCATTTCCAGGAAAATCGGGAGTTGGTATTGGCTTCCCGGGAGTCTTCTCGGCTTGATCAAGTGGTTGAGTTGCTCAAGGCCGAGGAGCCATTCATCGAAACCAGCAAACGCTACTATGCTACTGGCGGCATCAAGTATCGTTGGCACTCCTTCCTGTTGCGAAATCATTCCGGTTTCAAAAAGTTCACCTTTGGATTGTTTCGAGTTTCCGGGTCGCTGATCGCCGAGCTGCGTTGGAAATGGAAACGCAAGCGAGTCCTGCCTGGGGTGCAGAAGCAAATCGCCAGTACGTTGGTTCCCGGCGATGTCATTGTCACCCGGCACGATGACGCAGCATCGAATCTGTTTTTGCCTGGTTTCTGGCCCCACGGAGCGCTTTACTTGGGGACGATCGAGCAGCGACGAAACTTGATCGCCCAAGTTGGCTTGCCGTTGGACCCGTTGGTTTCAGCCTGCCCGGCCCCGCAATGTGTTCTCGAAGCCCGCAAGGACGGAGTTCTGTATCGGGAGCTCGAAGATACGCTCGCGGTTGACGCTTGCGTCGTTGTCAGGCCGAAATTGGAAGCCGAACTGCTGTGCAAAGCCTTGGCAAGAGCAATGACCCATCATGGGAAAGGCTATGACTTTGAGTTTGACTTTCGCCGCAGCGACAAGTTGGTCTGCACCGAGGTAATATATCGCGCTTTCCACGGGCTCGGGCCGATGTCTTTCAATTTAACGTCGCGAGCCGGAAGGTTGTGCTTATCCGCTGAGGACTTATTGGACACTGCCGTCGATGGATCTTTGTTTGATGTCATTTTAATTTACGGCGTCGGTCAAAACCAACTGGTCGAAGGCGAACAGGCTCGGACTTGTCTGGCTGAGAGTTACCGGTCGCGGCGGAAGAAAAACGGAACGGGTTAAATTGCAGTTATCGAGGCCTGATGCAGACCGGTGCCCGAAGTTGACAGTTGCAAATCCCGATCGCACGCATTCGATTTTACAGCCCGCAGCCCCCGATCACTTTCTTGACTTTTCGTTGGGCTGGTTCGACTTTGCCACGTTCGGCGATCATCTGGCTAATTTCGGCGGCTGCTCGGATTCGAAAATCAATGACCGTTTGCTCATTGCTAGCTAATTCTCCCTCTGGCCTTGCCGCACCAAGTATCGTTCCAGCAAACTCACGCCAGCCGCCATCCAACGCATGGACACGATCATAGCCCAGCAATTTTGCCAGCGTCGCAGCCTGAATCGCTTCAGCTCCATCTCGGGCGATAAAAATCTTTTGTTTGCGCGAAGCCAAGACATCTCGCCACTGTTTGCCGAACAGCTGGTCCATTGTCAAGTTGATGGCTCCTGGCAGGCCCTGCTCCTGAACCGCTTCAGGACTGCGAACATCTATGACCAATAAATTGGGGTCATCATCGAGGAATCGGAATGCCAATTCGTCCGCGGTCATTCGTTCGACCGGGTGTTCGGCTTGGTAGCTTTGGCTGCTTGCCAGCTGGGTCAATCGGCTTTGGTAAGAAGGGATCATCGCCAGCACGATACCCAAAATTAGTACTCCCGCTGCTACCAGCATATGTTTTCGCACCGAAAACGTATGTGCTGGTCCTTCAGGGTTAACTTTACCTTCAAGCCAGGAGGTCGCCACAAAGGCACCAATTGCGACAACAATCACGGCCAAGCCCACGACCCCGGGCGTTAAACCAAGCAGCGAATGGGCGGTTACATCACCAAACGAAGTTGCAGCATACAGGTTTGATATCCAAGGAAAAGCTTCGGCGAAGAGAAAAACACCGACGGTTCCCCCCAGGATAAAAATCATCGCGTCAATTTTTCCAATCGCCGCACCACAAAATGAGGTTCCCGGGCAATAGCCACCGACGACGAAACCAATCCCCATCACCGCGCCGCCAATCAACGCTGAATACAGATAAGTCGGGTGAATGTAGATGACGCTGGTGTCCAACAAGCCCAGCAGGCTGAGGATCGTGACACCGCACATCGCGGTAACACCAGCGCTGAAAAAGACACGCAAAACAGTGAAATCTGTCCCGTAAAACAATCCGGTCAGCTTTCTGGATGACGAAAATCCGGCTTGTTCCAAAACGAATCCAAACGCAATTCCGATCAGGAAACCGACGATCAAGTTTAATTCGTTGGTAATGATGTCAGGTACAAAAGGTCCCATGGTCACACCCTAAATCCAAAGTCGTCGAAAGAACCAGGCGACACCGTAGGCAGATCCAAAGATCGCCGCCATGGTTAACAAGCCACCTGCCGACAATACCGCCAATCCGCTCAAGGCTGCGCCGCTGGTGCAACCCCGCCCAAACATCGCTCCGACGCCGAACAAGATGCCTCCCGCGAAAGCCGCAATCCAACGAGTGGAAACCTTGACTTTCGGAGGATGCTCGGTCTTGAACGTTAACCGATGCGAAATGACACCCGAAAGAAATGCCCCCAGGATCAAGCCGATTGCTTCAAAAACCAGCCAGGATTTGAGTGGGCTGTGCGCTGGTTTGATCGATGCAGAATAAAACGGGTGTTCTCGGGTATGTTCAGGAGCCACATTATCGACCGTTGCCACGACGACGTTTTTGAAAACACCGCTGGCACCGAGGCCTCGACCGGTTACGAAGATCGTGGTCAACAACACTAGCCCCAGTAAAAACCCGGCGAGGTAAGGGTTCATGAATTCGTTTTTCATTCTGCACCTTTTCCTGCCAATTCACGTGGTTGGTTGATGGTGTGCGAATTCGGTTCTTTTTCGTCCGAATTCGCATCGTCGAGTTCTTCGTACCCTGTGATCATGGCTTCCAAATTCGAGGTGGCAGTTTTTCCGGTGGTTGTCATATAGACGTGCGCGATAATAAAAGCCAACAGGCAAAATGCGCCGAACGTGTGGACCAAGGCGATGGCTTCGAGTCCGCCGATATTCAACGCTTCCATTCCATACCGCTGTGGATAGCGGTAAAACATATACAACAAACCTGTTACAACCATGACCGGAATTACCAGGATTTTAAGCCCCAGATAAATCAGCCGTTGTAGTGGATTCAGTTTGTTGAGCGCCGTTTTTTGGGAGGGGTGGGGAGCGTTTCTAAACACGCCAACCAGGTAAAACATTGCCTGGCCTTTCAGATTCTTTTTTGTCGGCAAATATTGTTTCCACTGCCCTGTCGTAAAGTGCCAGAACATCGCGAATACGATCAGCACAATGAACGCAATCGAGGCCGCGTTGTGATAGCGAACGGCTTGTTCGAATCCAAAGAAATGGAGAGAGTCATGGATCTCAAACCCGGTGAAGGCGAGAAATAGGATCAGGGCTGCCTGAGACCAATGCCAAAACCTTTCAAAGCGAGTATACACCAACTGGTTTTGCTGACTAATCGCCCTGCTCCCGTAGCATGAATTCGAAAAATTACGCGAGCCGAGCCATGGGCAACAACCGCAAGCGTTGTCATTCCCAGTAGCAGTCCTCCCAGCCAATCGATCAACGGACTGTGGTCGCGACCCGGCATGTAGAATCCCGACAACCCGGCCAGCCGTGAGTTTTGACTGGTGTGGCAATCGGCACAACCTAGCGATTGCTCTTTGGGGGCTACCATATGGTTGATGGGCCAGGTCATTTCGGTTTCGGCAAAGGAATATTGGCCGCTGTATTCCAGGCCAATCGATTCCATCCCCACTTCGGCAGCTCGATTCCAGTCAAAGTCTTTCCAGAATGCACCGGCACCGAGCTCTTTGCTGGCTAGTTTGGGCTGGATCAGAGTCTGGTTGACAGGGTCGTACAACTGCTTGCCGCGGTGGATTTTCACGGGAATGATCTTAGCGTCGGGGTCGTGGTAGTCGCCGTGAAGCTGATTGACTTCAATTGGCTGGTCCGACGATGCACGATCGCCTAAAAGATAGTGGCTGGCTGTCCCGTTGAACCACACATATTCGGGTTCAGCATTCTGTTCCCATTCAAAGGTACCCTTTTCGGAAAGGTAAATTACGTTGCCGTCTTTGTCGATTTCCTTGTAAGGCTGACCATCGCGAAGTTTTCCGGCGGTCGACCAATCCCAGGCAACTTTGGTCGGAGCCTGCTTGGCGTAGTGCGGAATATGACAAGTTTGGCAAGCGACCTTGAGTGTATGCTCGTTGATGATGCTATTCTTGTGCGGCTGTTCAGAATGACACTGGGTGCACGACGAGCGGTTTCGGTTCATCGAGGATACGGAGTACAGTTTTCCCTTCATCTGATGGTTTTTGGTGGTGTGGCATGTCGAGCATTCAAGGTTGATGCCGTCGGAAGCCATATGGACATCCAGTTCGCGAGGTGGATCGAATAGGGCCTGTTCCAGGTCACCGTGTTTCACGTTATTGCCACCACCTCCAAAGAAATGGCAGGTGCCGCAAGTGGCTCGTGACGTGCGGCCAACGTGTTGTGCGACCAGCTTCAGGTCGACAGATTCATGCGGCATTCCGCTGCCGGCCTTGGCGTAGGTTCCGCTGTTATCGTGACAAGCCAGACAATCAATATTGTTTTGGTCGTGGAAGTCAAAATCGAGATCGACGTAGCCAAATCCGGCATGGCATTTGTCGCAAGCCTCCAGGTTGCTGGAAACGCCGACACAGAAATTGTTCAGCACATTCTTCTTGCCGATTTTTCGAATTCCATGTCCTTTAACAAACTCTTCCCGATCCCAATTCCAGTGGGAGGATGCGAGAACTTCATGTCCGCGTTCGGTGTGGCATTTTAAGCAGGCTTGTGTGACTTCATGTGGTGATTGAAAGTCCTGTTGCAGTTCAGGAAGTTTGGCATGGTCGATTGACGCGACGTGTTTTTGAGAGTACGTCGACTTCAATCGATCCAGTTCGGTGGGCCCAATTGACGGTTTCACCAACCGGCCGGCAACCAGCAGTCCGATCACGATAGTGATCGCAGTCAAAGGAACGGCAATTTTTATCATCGGATAACCCTCAGGGTGCCTGGGAAGGATCAATGTATCGAGATTTGCCGATATGATCAAGCTGATTCGGTCGGTGTGTAAATCTGTCGCATTCTTGTGCTGTGCTTTCGTCGGGGACAGACAACAGGCAAGGCCTGGGGGGACAAGGCCTAGGGGGACAGGCAAGATTTAGCGAGGCAAGAGATGGTGGCAGCTCCGACGAACCGTGCGTGGGGGACACGTGCGTGGGGGACAGGCAAACCTTAGGGGACAGGCAGGCAAGCCTTGGGGGACAGTCAAGCCCAGCGGATGGCGGCTGCCGGAGGCGGGCGATGGTCGGGATGGCGAGGATCAACAAATGGTTGGGAACAGTGGATGGTGGAGGAAAGACTGGGGCGAAAGTATCGGGAGGAACAAAAAGCGGGTGGGGATAATAGGTCTGGGGACAGGCAGGTTTTGTGTCGTGTTTCGGTGCCAGACAAGCAACTTGGCCGATCAACGAGTTGTTTTTTACTAGCACTTTCGAGGACAACCGAAACAGCGAGTCTCGTTAAAGCTTTGAAGAATTCGCGGGCTGGCGATCGGTTTGTATGGTTTCGGGCTAAGCCGATCGGGAATGGCTGTTTGCTAGCAGCTAATTTATCCGTTCAGTTGATTGACAGGTAACGAACTTTAAGTACACTTGGTGTTCTTGTGTTCAGTTTAGCCGTCTGCTACAACGAGGACTTGAACGCTTTCTTGACTTCTAGCGATCACAACGGAATTGTGTTTTAACTTTTCGACCGCTGACCCAAAGATTGCGAAGCGTCGTGCCCCAGGAGGCCCGTGATGGCGCGTAAAGCTCGCAAATCGACGATTGATCCGAATACCGTGCAGTGCATTCACGTCAGTACGCGATGTGTTCGGCAGAACTATTTGCTTAAGCAGAATGGATCGAATTACCGAAAATCTTTGGCAAAAAGGCGGCTTAGGTTTCTGGCATCGATCTTCGGTATCGACGTAGTGACGTATTGTGTGATGTCAAATCATATTCATCAGGTCCTCCGCAGTCGCAAAGACGTTGTCGATACTTGGGACGACGAAGCAGTTGCCAAAAAAGTGGCTCAGTTGAGTGCGGGAATGGCTGAAGATGGCAGCCTGAAGCCCATCAAAAAACAACGGTACGAGGAAGTCAAAAACAACAGGCAGCTAATCAAAAAGTGGCGCGAGCGACTGTCTGATGTCAGTTGGTGGATGAGGTATTTCAATCAGTACATTGCCAGGATGTGTAACAAGCAGGATGGTACCAAGGGACATTTTTGGGAGGCCCGATTTTATTCGCAGCTGTTGAGCGACGAATCGTCATTGTTGTCTTGCATGATGTACGTTGATTTAAATCCGATCCGCGCGGGAATGGCTGCCAGCCCTGAGGAGGCAGACTTCACTGGTGCACTGGATCGATTAAGTTCATTGAGACAACGCGAAGAAATTCTTCGAGATTGCAGCTATAAAGTCGACGGTTTGGAATCAATGTCGCTACATGCTTGGGAAAGGTGCGAGCAGAATTGTTGCAATTGGTTGAGCCCGATCGAAATACATGAAGGACATGCGGGAGATCCGATTGGTGCGGACGCCGACCCAAAATCGACTCGGTCGAGCCTGAAAGGCGTCTTGCCCTTTTCAATACGCAAATATCTAGAGTTTCTTGATTGGACCGGTCGGCAAAAAGTGGCGGGGAAAGCCTCGATTCCGGCTGAGTTTGAACCGATCGTTGAGCGGTTGGACGTTTCAGTCGCTGGTTTTATCGAGGCTTCCGAGCAATTTAAGGTTGCCTGAGTGTCGCCGATTGGGGTTCGTTTTACGGCCTACAGTATTGTTAGAATTAAATCTGCCGTGAATCCGATGGAAGCAAATCTATGACCAGTATTGTGGTTTGTCTGATCTCTGTTCTTTGCCAATTGCCGCATTCCGGTCTGGAAAGTCGGAAGACTCCTCAGCCGTTTCGGATACAAGTTGTGGAGCAATCATCCAACTGGCCGGTGCCGTTAGTGCAAATTGAGACGACGCATCATTTGAAATGGGTTACAGATAATGCTGGTGTTGTTGCCATTGGCTCGCCTGAATTGCTAGGAAACGAAACTTGGTTTTCGATTAAAAGCGATGGTTATGAGTTCGCGTCGGACGGATTCGGCTATTCCGGGATTCGCCTGACGCCTAAAGCAGGCGAATCTGTTACGGTGCAAGTAAAACGAACCTCGTTAGCCCGCCGACTCGGGCGGCTAACAGGTGCAGGTTTGTTCGCTGAGAGTCAACAGGTAGGTGAATTTTCGGATTGGCAAGAGCAAAAAATTACCGGTTGCGATTCGGTGAGAGTTGCCCAACACGAGGGGAAACTGTTTTGGGTTTGGGGTGATACGAGTCTCTTACATTATCCACTTGGGCTGTTTCACACGCTGGCCGCGAGAACAGACATGGAGCCTCTGCAGAAATATGAACCTCCGTTAGAGCTTCGCTTTGAATACGTCACTGACAAGCAGCAAATTCCGCGAGACGCGGCTGAGATGCCCGGGCGAGGGCCATCTTGGTTGGATGGCCTGGTAAGCCTGAAAGACGAGAATGGGCGGTCTCGCTTGGTGGCAACATTCGCCAAAGTCAAAAAACCCATGATTGTTTACCGGCTAGGGCTTTGCGAATGGGATCGCGAGTTGCAGCGTTTTCGGCACGTTAAAAATACTTGGGAGTTGACCGACGAAACGCCTACCCCGGGACTGCAACCCATGGGACATGTCAGTCGTTGGGCCGATGCCGAAGGGAGGAAATGGCTGTTGTTTGGAGATCCATTCCCAAAATTAAAATGCCCTGACTCCTATGAGGCCTGGAGCGATCCAGAACAATGGAAAGAAGTTGAATCTCCCCGGAAGGTTAAGGCTCTCGGTGGGCAGCAAATAACAGTCCATCGCGGTTCAATAGCATGGTTTGAGTCCCGTCAGAAATGGAGTTGCATTTTTGGTCAACTGAATGGCGATCGGTCGGTTTTGGGGGAGATTTGGTACACCGAATCAGATTCACCGTTTGGTCCGTGGCGGCCGGCTGTCAAAGTCCTGAGTCACAACAAGTACTCATTTTATAATCCAAAAATCCAGCAAGAATTGGCTCCGGAAAATGCTCCGTTTCTTTTGTTTGAGGGCACGTACACTCAGACTTTTTCGAAGGCGTCCGTTCCCACGCCTCGGTACAATTACAATCAGATCCTCTACCGAGTTGATTTTTCCGAACTTGACCAAGCTTTTTCAAAATCGGTTGGCGACTAGCTGGATGTGACGTTAAAGCTGCGTCGCTTAAGGTTGATTAAAAGCCAGAATGTTTTCGCTCGCCGACCTTGTCTGAGCTCATTCGAATCGCCGTTCGGGTGCTTTTTGCCGTTTGATTTCGTCGATGATGGTCGTTGCCAAGTTTTGCACCAGCAAATGATGGCGACGTCCTAAGCCTTGGTCGGTGTTGGTTTGCAAAGCGATCGCGAACTTGTATTCGCGCGAGTATTCGATCTGGGTCAAATAACCAGGCATGATACCCGCGTGTCCATAGAACATCCCTTGGTCCGTCTTCCAAATGAAACTACCCAGCCCATAGCCGTATTCCGCAGACCTGCCGGTTTGCAAGTCGACTGGTGTTACCAATTGGCGGTGGCTCGTCTCGTCGAGAACACTGCCTGAGTGAAGCGAGTGCAGCCACCTTGCCAAGTCTCCACTATTGGTGGCAAACCCACCTCCACACCACTCAAAATCAGGATTCATTACGTAGGTTCCATCAACGACCGTTTTTTTGGGCAAATTAAAGAAATTGACAGATCCGATCTGCCCTGGAATTAATCCCTCGATCTTCGGTTGGTTTGACGGAACCGTTTCAGACAAGTGCAGCGGTTCGAGCAGTTTTTCACGGGCAAGTCCGTAAAATTCTCTGCCCGTGACTTTCTCGATGATCAATCCCAATACGAGATAGTTCGCATCGCTGTACGACCAGCCCTTGCCAACAGCGTTGGTTGCGGTGACTCCAGCGAGAAAGGACAATCCCTGCTGCGGTGAGCGTTGCTTGAGCGGGTGCTTTTTGACGTCATCCAGGCATTCCGGTTGAAACAGGTACCTTGGCAGGCCACTGGTGTGGTTCATGAGCGATCGAATCGTCATTGTTTTTGCATTGGGGAGTTTTGCAAACCAAGCACGATCGGAATCTGAAGTCAGGTATTCGCTAGCAAGCCGATCTAATTCAAGTTTCCCTTCGCTGACAAGTTGTAGCGCGATTGCGGAAACGAACGTTTTGCCAGTACTACCACCCAGCATACGGTCCCTTGGTTTCATTTTAATAGACTCTTCGTAGTCAGAGAAACCGCTGGCAAGTTCGATCATGTGCTGGTTCGACAAAACGACTGCCATGGTCGCACCGGGAAACTTTTCATCTTTAACGATTTCATCGAGTTGAGTCTGCAATCGTTGCGTTAGTCGGACGGCGTCGAGCTCAAGTGATTGTGCTGTCGAAGCCGTCGCGACGTTTGCACTGGTCGTCTGTAGGACCATGGAAATGATCAGAGCAATCATGCAGTTCCTATAGTTCAGCGTCTCACTTTTTGCGTTCCATATGGAGGAACGTCATCTTAATAGCTGCAACTTGCCCAAGGGAGATTGCAGATCTCGTTTGAGTGAAAATTCCTCGAGTTTATTTCGCCTTGCCACTAGTGGTGGATGTCGCAGGTCCGCAGTTTATAACGCCGATCCGGCGTTGTCTGACGCCGAACCAGACCTGTCCCAGGTCACGTAAGTTTGTCTGTCCCCGTGGTTTTTCCATGGTGACCCGTTTCCCGGATCTAAACGGCTGCCTGTCCCCGCGATCATTCACCGGGTTTGCCTGTCCCCGTGATCGAAACCCGTCCCAGATCATGTAGTTTGTCTGTCCCCGTGGTTTTTCGTGGTTTTCAGTTCCTGTGCCTTGCCTGTCCCTGTGA
>CAZJEK010000046.1:0-1256 GCA_964545005.1 uncultured Pirellulaceae bacterium | reverse complement strand
CTGTCCCCGTGGTTTTTCGTGGTTTTCAGTTCCTGTGCCTTGCCTGTCCCTGTGAGCAATCGGTTCCCGCGATCACCGTCCCCGCGATCACCGTCCCCGTGATCAGTCCCGGGTTTGCCTGTCCCCGCGCCCGGTCCCCGTGTGGTGTTCGTGCCTTGCCTGTCCCTGTGGTCACCCGTGAGCACCATCACCGGGTTTGCCTGTCCCCGTGAGCACCGTCCCCGTGAGCACCGTCCCCGTGAGCACGATCACCGTGATCACCGTGATCCGTCCCTGCATTCATTATGGCAGCAAAAACACAGACGGTTGTTTGCGGTGACAGGGGCATCTGGCTGACGCTGATCAAGCAGGTGAAACTGCGCGAGAACATCGACTTCGTCAGTTTAACGAGCAAGGTTCTTACGCGTTGCGATGAGCGAGATCAGGTTCTTTAATTACCCTTCAATTTACTGCTGGTGGCACGTACTTGAACCGCCTGGGAAATCGCCGAACTGACAAATTGTTGGTGAAGCGTCGTTAAGTCCAGCGTTTTGATTTAAACTGTTGGCTGGGCACGTCTTTATTTAACTTGAGTTTGATTCATCGGTTGTTTCCCAAGGCAGCGAAAGACATCGCGCGAGAAAACAAGGATCCAACCTCGCGGCCGAGTTTTCCTGGTTCAGAGGATTTCGTTAAAAGCCGTTCCCGTTCGCCGTCCCGGCCGGATATCATTCCAAACCATTTTCAATTCGACGAGTCGATTCCATTCCCTTTTCCAAACTAAATCCAATGAATTTAACTTGTCCAGTTCGACGTATCATGACTCATTTCTCAACACAGCAATTACAGCAATTTCGGCGATTTTCCCAACGGTTGCTGTTGCTTACACTTGCTATCACATGTCTGGCGACGATGTCTCGATCTCTCCCCGCACAGGAGTTGACTTCGTCGCAGCGAACTTGGACTGATGAAACCGGCAGGTTCAAAGTTAAAGCGAGTTTGAAATCGTTCCGCGATGGTAAAGTCAAGCTGGAAAAAGCGGATGGACTTGTCGTCGAACTTCCGCTCATCAAGCTAAGCGATCAGGATCAGGCCTTCGTCAAAAAGTTGGAACAGGATTCCCAAATGGAGAACCCATTCGCTGGCGGAGATCCAGCAAATCCATTCGACGGTGGAAGCGAACCTTGGACGGCCGATGAGAAAAGACGAAATAGACTGGGGACGGTAACCTCACCGTTGAAGATCGAGTTGCCGCCTCCTGCACGGCGGATGGCTCT
>CAZJEK010000045.1:0-23922 GCA_964545005.1 uncultured Pirellulaceae bacterium | reverse complement strand
ATGATTACCGGTGCCACCGGTTGCCGCATCCATCCACTGCGTTCAGTCCACCTGGTCTTGCAGGAGCAGCTGGCCGACCGACACGCTCCGGCCGCTGCCGGTGATCCCGCCAAAGCCTGTCGCCCGTTCGACACCGATCGGACCGGCATGGTCATTGGCGAAGGCGCTGCCGTCCTGGTGCTGGAGGAATTGGAATCGGCGCAACAACGCGGGGCCAACATCCTGGCCGAAGTCGTCGGCTACGGCTCGTCGGCTGTCGTCGACCCCAACGGCGCTGCCGACTATCAAACCGCGTTTGAAAACGTGATGCTCGGTTCACTGGAAACATCCGGGATGACCCCATCCGAAATCGGCCACGTCCACGCCCACGGTTTAAGCTCACCGCGGATGGACCGTGAAGAAGCCCAGGCGATCAACAACATCCTCGGAGATCGACCGGTCACGGCTGCCAAAAGCTATATGGGTAACCTCGGTTGCGGCAGTGGAATGGTCGAAATCATCGCCAGCATCCTGGCCATGCAACATGGCTCACTGTTCCCGATTCTCAACTGCGACAACCTCGATCCGGAATGCCCCATCCAGGCCGTCACCGATCGCCAGACGCCCGCCGGCGACAGCTTCCTGAACACCAACATCACGCCCCAAGGCCAAGCCAGTTCGGTGCTGATGAAAAAATTTGCCGGATGATCTTTCGCCCCCACACGTTGGCTATTTGCCAAACATCCGGGGATCAAACTGGAAGGGACGGGCAATGTCGACTTCCAATTGTTCGAATTCAGAATGGGCTGGATTGACCAGCAAATTCCGTTCGAGCGGGTTGATGACCGACGGCACGACCAAAACCAACGATGCCTGGGCGCAGATCCAGTCTGTCCCAATTTCTTGCAAATCGGGTGGTGCCGGATAATCTCGCCAATTCTTTGGCAGGTCGTTGGCTTCGATTTGGATGGTCGAAACTGAGGCCGGTAGCACTCCGCACAACGAGATCAGATCGGTGGGGATAATCCCGGGTGAAACATGCACAAACAATTCCAAGGCCGCAAGAGAAAGATTCTCTGAGGCATAAACCACGGTATACCCTTTGTGATTCCAACGGCCTCCAGTCTTCTCGGCGCCAGTTCCAGAAAACGCCGACGACTCATACTTGGATCGACAGATTCGCCAAAGCTTCATATTTGGTGACTTGGGCCCGTGCTTGATTTTGCTACTCAGTTGTTGCCGAGACTAACTGTAAACCCCGTACTCGATCCGGTGAAGCACATCCATGACGTCTTCGAACCCGATGGCCGTGTCTAGCAAGTCAATTGGCCGGTTACCGTGCAAGGCCCGATTTTCTTCCAATAACCATCGTCGCGCCTTATCACGATTGCCAAGCACATCCGTAGCCGCCACCCAAACTCGACTGAATCGATAAATCAATTCCGATTCAGCGGGCTTAAGCCTGGACGCCGTCGCCTTCCGCCGGGCCGCCGTCCGCTTGGCGATACGAAGTGCTCGACAGATTTCGTCCTCGCTAATCGCAGATGATTTGACGACACTCTCGATGACCTTCGCAGGGAACCCTGTTCGAATGACTTCGATAAAATCAAAATCGGATTTCGGCGATCCCACTACCGAATTCCCACCCATAAATTTTGCCAGCTCATTGATGTTGACCATCGTCCATCCCCAAAAAGGCGCTTGCCACATGGCATTATTCAACATGCCAATTGCCAAGTCAACTAAATCCCTGAAAGCAGCATCGATTATTGCCTTGCTGCTGCAATATTCGCTTCAACCTCGAATCGCGACCAACCGATTTCTCGATTGTCGCAGATCATATTTATCCGGTTTGGACTGCCGGATGCAGAAAACTCAGATGCAGTTCGGCGTGACGCAGATTGACCTTGGTCACGGTGGCCTTGTCGCCGGCACCAAACAATGGCGATGGCTGGAGCGGTCCGGAATACGATTGAAACCGGGCAACGGTTTTGCGGAACGCTTCGACTGCCTCAGCATCGGTCGATGAATCTGCCGTCGGCACGCTGCGGGGATCAGTCGGAATCCCGGGCTTGAATCCGTTTTCCAGAATGTCGCGGGCCATTTTCCTGGCCACCGTCAGCCGCATGAACCAGAAAATGATTCGCATGAACCAGGGCGGCTTTGGATACCCATCCATCGGATATCGCATCCACTCATTCAAGTGAAAACAGGTCTGCGCCAATGACCAATTGCCCGACGACGTATAACCTGCTTGCAACAGGTGATCGATATCGGCCAGGACTTCGTCCAACGACTGGAAACTCAACTCCCTCCGCTGTGGCGACTCGTTTGACATTCGTTTGCCTTCGTTTTTGCTGGTTAACAATCGTTGGTCGCGTTCAGTCTACCGCGCCAACCGCGCCGCGAGCGTCGTGGCAGCAATAAAACTGGAAACGTCAGCTTTACCCTGCCAGGCAATGTCCAGTGCCGTGCCATGGTCCACGCTGGTTCGTACAATCGGCAACCCCAGGGTGATATTCACACCGGTTTCAAAGTTGAAGGCCTTGAACGGAATCAACCCCTGGTCGTGGTACATGCACACGTATCCGTCGGTCGAGTCCCGCAAGTGGGGCAGGAACGCGGTGTCGGGAGGCAGCGGGCCGAGCACCGGAAACCCCCGTTCTGCGGCAGCCTGAATGGCCGGCGTAATGATCCGTTCCTCTTCACGGTTGCCAAACAAACCGCCCTCACCCGCATGAGGATTGAGCCCCAACACGACCACCACCGGCGGCCGGTCGAGGATCCGCTCCAGGGCAGCGGTCGTTAATTCAATCACTTCGACAATGCGGCTCGCGTCCAGCAGCTCGGGCACATCGCAGATTCCCACGTGCGTCGTTACCAGGCTGCAGCTGAAATAGGGCGACGTCATCATCATGCAGAAACGATCCGTTCCAAACCGCTTGGCGAACAATTCCGTATGCCCCGGGAACTCGATCCCCGCCGACTTCCAGGCCTGTTTGTGAATGGGTCCGGTGGCCACCCCGGCGACCTGACCGGCGAGCGCAGCACCAATGGCTGACTGAATAAAGTCGTACGATGCTTGTCCCGTGGCGGCGGTCACCTGGCCGGGCACAACCTGCGACTGATCCAGCTTTCCGACTTGAAACACCACCGGTTCGGTCACTTCCAGCAACTGCCGGGCATCGCCTGCCACGACCTGCCAATCAACATCCACTCCCGCCTGCTCGGAGGCTCGGCGCAACACCTCGGCGTCACCAAAGATGATCGGCACACAATGCTGCTGCACTTCCGCAGCACGCAACAGCCGCCCGCACAGCTCCGGTCCAACACCAGCTGGATCCCCCATGGTGATTGCAATTCGAGGGCGACTTGCGCGATCAGACATCGACTGACTCCGTCCAGTTTGAGTTATGAGCGACGATGCTTGCCGCCAGCCAGCGTCGTCAAGTATTGCTCTTCTTTTCGTTGGCGGGAGCCGTCGTCTTCGACCCAGTTGCGGTAGATCGCCCAGCCGGTTTGCCAGAGAAAGGCGACCATGAATCCGATCCAGATCAAGCCGCAAATCACGACGGCTTTTTGAATCAGCTGCAAGGTGCTGGACTCGGTCGTGAACAACACGTAGATCATCGTCACCACCATGATCAGCGACGCCGATAAAAATCCGACCCCCACATAGGGGCTATGGGATGCCGCATAAAAAAAGGAGATCACCATGTAAGTCATCGGCAACAGCCAAATGGAAACAGTGAGGTGGTGCAGCACCAGGTGACGATCGTAAGTCCAGATTCCGGTGCCGATGACGCCCAGAGCCGAGATGACCCCCAAAATGGAAGTTATCTTCATCGAATGTGAGTGATTCGGATCGGTCATCGCCAACAGGGCAAACACGGGCAACAGGCTGACGCCCAGGAAAATCATGCTTCCATTGAACAGGCTATGCCCCGGGTACCCCTGAATTCCCAGTTCGCTGATGAAGTTGTCTCGAAACGAATAGCCTTCCGGAAACCGAGCCATCGCAATCCCGGTGCAAACCAGAAACTGCAGCATTCCGACCACTGCCAGGCAGATCACGGCAATCAGGATCCATTTGAATTGCTGTCGCATTTTGATTGAAACTGTGAAATGCAGATGATCTATGGTTTCGGTCGCTGGCAAATCCACAATAATGGTCAGTTCCATTGTACTGACAACGCGTTGGCGAGTCAGATTGGTGGGTAATCGATTTGATACGATTCGCCGATTTGATTGTGCAACGCATCCTGCTTTGAACAAGTTTCACAATTCGATGGCCACAGATCAAGCGAACTCGACGACCGAATCCGATGCTCCCGTTACCAACGCGTATGAACGGATGCCGGTCCAGGTATTTAACCAGGCGACCGACGCGTCCAAACACATTGCTCAGGAAATCGCCAACCTGATCACCCGCCGCGCCGGAGAAGGGCACCACGCGGTGCTGGGGCTGGCAACCGGTAGCACGCCCGTCGGCGTCTATTCGGAATTGGTCCGGATGCATCGGGAGGAAGGGCTGTCGTTCAAAAACGTGGTGACCTTCAACCTGGACGAATACTACCCGATGCAACCGCACGAGTTGCAATCGTATGTCCGGTTCATGAACGAACAATTATTCGATCACGTCGACATTCCCCGCGAGCACATTCACGTTCCCGACGGCACGATCCCCAAAGACGATGTTGCTGAGTACTGTCGGCAATACGAATCCAAGATCGATGACTTTGGTGGTATCGATATTCAGATTCTGGGGATCGGACGCACCGGACACATTGGTTTCAACGAACCCGGTTCCAGCCAATCCAGTTTGACTCGATTGATTACGCTGGACAAAGTCACCCGTTCCGATGCTGCCGGGGACTTCATGGGAGACGAAAACGTTCCTCGTCGTGCGATCACGATGGGGGTCGGTACGATTCTCAGATCGCGCCAGATTTTTATCATCGCTTTTGGGGAACACAAAGCCGAAATCGTTGCCCAGGCGGTGGAAGGTGAAATCACACCGCGCGTCTCAGCCAGTTTTTTGCAGGAACATCCCAACTGCCAGTTCACGCTGGACATCGCCGCCGCCCAGAGCCTGACGCGATACCAATGCCCATGGTTGGTTCGGACGGTCGAATGGGACGATTACCTGACCCGGAAAGCCGTGATCTGGTTGGCTCGCAAGCTGGATAAAGCAATCCTCAAATTGACCGACGAAGACTACAACGAAGAAGGCTTGCAGGACCTGCTGGCTGACCACGGAACCGCCTACGACATCAACCTGAAGGTGTTCCGGCAATTGCAGGGGACGATTACCGGCTGGCCCGGTGGCAAACCCCAGGAAAAGAAACAGCCTGGCGACCTGTCACAACCTCACGAAGAGATCTTCCCCAAACGAGTCCTGATCTTTTCGCCGCACCCGGATGACGATGTGATTTCCATGGGCGGAACCTTGATCCGGTTGGCGAAACAGGAACATGAAGTCCACGTCGCTTACCAGACTTCCGGCAACATCGCCGTTTTTGACGATGACGCGCTGCGGTTTTGCGATTTCGCCTCCAGCTTCAACAAAACCTTCGATGTCGGGTTGGAGAAAACGGAACAGCTGGACCAGAAGATTGAAGATTCGCTGCGTAACAAGAAACCAGGCGACATTGATTGCCCGGAAGTGCAAGCCATCAAGGCCCTGATCCGCCAGGGCGAAGCCAAAGCCGCCACGCGGTTGTGCGGCGTGCCCGAAGAGCGATTACATTTCATGACGATGCCGTTTTATGAAACCGGCAAGATCAAGAAGAATCCGCTGGGCCAGGAGGACATCGACATGGTGGCCGAGTTGCTGGAGGAGATCAAACCGCATCAAATCTACGCCGCGGGTGATTTACGCGATCCGCACGGAACACACCGGACCTGCCTGGCAGCGATTTTGCGAGCCTGCCAACAGGTTGCCGATCAGGACTGGTATCAACAGTGCACGATCTGGTTATATCGTGGTGCCTGGCACGAGTGGGAACCGCACGAAATTGAAATGGCCGTGCCGCTCAGCCCCGGTGAAGTCGAATTGAAACGGAATGCGATTTTCAAACATGAATCGCAAAAAGACCGAGCTGTCTATCCGGGGACCGATGACCGCGAATTCTGGCAACGTGCCGAAGATCGCAACGCCGACACCGCGCGGATCTACGACGCCTTGGGCTTGGCCGAATTCATGGCGATGGAAGGTTTCGTCCGCTGGGTCGATGACGAGATGTTTTTGTAGGGAACCATCGTTCTAACAACGAAATTAACGTTACATAATGTTCGTTCACCACAGAGGCACAGAGGGACAACCAGACACAGAGCTTGCCAACGGAACTCCGTGCACTCTGTGTCTCTGTGGTTTTTTGATAAGTGAATCTTACCCAGTGTTGCATGCAAATCAGGTCGATGGTTGATGGTCACACTCATTGCACTGTAGTTGACTTGCTACTCCTTTCGCTGGATCCAGATCATCAGCCCAGGGCTGGGGCCCTCGAAGTTCTCAAACTTGACTGGGCCCAGCTTTTTTTGAGCCCGAAGTTTGAGGATTTGAATGGGTTGGTCCCAGGAAAAAGACTGATCCAGCAACGGTACTGAATTACCTTGTTCAACCCCGAGTCCCGACAAACTCCCATAGCCGCCTTGCAGATTAAATGTTTTCTGGAGAAAGCTGACATCGTCTGCCCCCAACCGATGCACTTGGGTGCGATAAACACTCGCGCCTCGGGCACCCCAATCAACGGGTTCGGAGATTTCGTAAGTCAAACTCAACGATCCACCCTCGGCGTCACCATCGAGTCGAACGAACAGATTGACTTCCAGCGGTGCTTTGCCCGACAGATCAATTGAATCCGACAGGGACATGTATCCGCTTTGCCCAGACTTTGACTCCACGTCCAAGTGAGAACGATAAATATCGTCGACCGGTACGTCGAATGAATCGCCTGCCGGAATGTTGTTGATCGCCCAGCAAAGCTCAAACTGGTCTGGTTGGTCAACCAACAGTTTCCAATGCCAGGTAAACGGCAGGGGCCAACTTTGAAATCCGCCCAGTTCTTTGGGCAGGCGGATCAACTTGATGTAGGGCAAGGTCAAGCTGGACCAATTTTGGATCACTCCTAGTTGGCGCTGAAAGTAAAAACGCTTGGCAAGCTCCTGCTTGTTTTGCTCCAGCAATTCGTATTCCAAGTTTTCGTATTTAGACTTCGCAGCAGCAATTTCGTTTCCCGCTTGTTGCTGGACACGTCGAGTTTGAATCCAGGAAGCGATGACCACAGCGACAATCGTCAAAAACCAAAGCAGAGTTGCGAGTCTGACTTTCATTTTGCGTCACGGCAAGAAGAGTTTAAGAATTGCGTCCTTCCAGTCTAACGTTGAAACGTTGCCATCAACAGCTCACTCATCAATCACCAAACTCACCTGCTCGATGCTGAATTGTTTCCACTGTTGGGCTGAAGGGAATTCAAACTGCAGCTCCAGCTGGTTGTGAGCTTCCAATGGAACGGCCAACTGGAATCGCCTGCCAATCGGCTCCCCGTCAGATTCGATCCAAACCAATGCGTGTGGATCTCGATTCAGCGTGGCTCTGATTGGGGGCCGAGCCGACAAGCATTCTATGACGATCACTTGGCCAGGGTTGGTCGCGTGGGGCCAATTAAAGGTTCGCTGGCAAGTTAGCGTTAGCGGAACAGGAAGATCTTCGGGGATAAGACCCAACAGCTTGTCGCCGGACAGCGGAACCTTGATCCGGTGCGCCGTGTCATCGCCGTCCACCATCACTTGCCAGGGTCCATGCAACCGAATTCGATGCGCCACGCTGAAACCCTGTGATCAAAAAAAGGAAAAACGGCCGAGTTGCAATGTCGCCTTTCGGTGCGATCGTTTTTTCGACACCCTCCCGCTCGCGGGAGGGTCGAGCCAAAGCGAGGGGAGGGTTTTCGAAACCCCTCTCCGGCCCTGATAGGCCGACTCTCCCGAGGGAGAGTGTCTACCGTCAGCGGCTTTGGCGCTAGCCACAGACCTGCCGAGGCTTACGCGTTAATTGGCTTTCGTCCGGGGCTAGCGCCCAAATCGGCGGGACAAAAATGTCAGCCTCGCACCACCATCGCTTACTCAGGCACGAAGCTGTGGACGATCGAAGTCTGATGCAACTGACGGGTCGTTTTTTCGACCAACCGAATGGTGACCTGCATCCCTCGAACCGGGTAAGGGTAGGGCGGTGCCGTCTCACGTTCGGCGTTGTCATCGGGAGCGTCGGTGCCACCTGTGACCACATCATTCACGCCGTTAGTCCCTTGATCAGCGGTTCCATCGCCGTCCTGATCAATCCCATCACTTTCATACGCCGGCGTCCAGGTATCGTAGACATAGGGCAAGGCCGTTAATTGTGATTTCAAGGTTGGGGCCAAAGCGAACCAAGCATTTGTCCCGCTAACCTGGTCATAACCCAGATCAACAAAAGCGCCCAATTCGGCACCACCAACAACATACCCCGGATCGTCCGGCTCCAGTGCGATGTTGGTAGCAGCATCGACCAACACCGCCGCATTGGGCGAATACAGCTGGATGTCAAAGGCAGCCACGTCAGTCAACATGATGTCATCACGGTTGGCTTTTTGCCGGGCATCTACCCCTGTCGATGCATTAATCGGATTGATATCAAATCGACTAGGAAACGAGTCACCATAAAAATGGCAAAAGCGGTTTTCGCGGCGCCCCAAGTCGATTAAATCGTTAGCGACTAAATTGAATTGCGTTGCTGAGCTTCCCTGTACAACACGAACAGAGAGATCATTTTGCTGCAAAAAGGCGTAGACCTCGGCCTCGGCAATATCAGTTCTAACCTGCCCCAGGTCAGGTCGAATCAACAACAACCGACGATGAATCCTGACGCTGTCACTGAAGCCAATCCCGGCGGCACCGTCCACATCATTGACCGTGGTAAACCAGAGCACCTCCGCCAACGGCGATTCCTGAACCGCTCCTCCAATCGTCCCTCGATACAGCACTCCATCCTTGGCTCGAATCGTCATCGCCAACGTATCGTCGGTGTCCCCAAGGTAAGCCGTGCCCAAAGTTCCAGTATTGGTGGCATCGGTCACCACCCCTTCAATAAACTCAAAATACCCGTTGGGCAACGTCGAGTCGGTGTAGGGTCGGGGATCAAGCGTTAAGCTGGCCAAGTCCGACCGAATCATATCCTCCACCGATCGGGATCGATTCGCCATTTCCATCACCGCGCGACGCGATTGCATCTCTCGTCCCGCCCAGCCAAACAAATAGGTCATCACACCCAACACGATCAGGGTCATGGTTAACGCAACCAGAATCTCGATCAGGGTCAGACCGGCACGGCGGTGAGTCGGTTTGGCGAACAAGTTTGCAAGCATGGTGAACTCCGGGGCGAGTTGAACGTAAACCGGAAGTGGAACGTTCGATGAATCGCATTCAGGCAGGTTGAGAACACGACATCGGCAGGCTGGGGAAGAGACAGGTTAGATTGTACACATCGAGATTTTCGATTCAGCTAATGAATCGTCATTTTTTCCAGCCCACGACCAGAAAACACCAGGTTTTGAGGGTCCCGAGGCCCTTTTTTCCCCAAATATCCTCCATTCTGACCGGCCAGCTTTGTGACACTCTGGTTTGACAACGTCATTCCAACGGTTCCTACCATCCCACTGGCGTCGATTTCGACACGTTTTCCACAATCCCTTCAGAGACCGGGTTTTCCTGTTGAATCGACTTTTGGCCGTAGAATCTCAGACCAGCTTATAGATAATGGAGCCCGTGACGGCACTTCCACAACGGCCTCGCCGACCATCGCGGCCTCAGTCTCGACATGATTTCGGCCAGATTGGCCGACTGCCATCGGTACCCTTACTTCCAGGTGCCCAACGATTCGATAGCGCGCCCTCCGGGTGCCCCACCTGGCCTTCCGAGATCTAACCCAACTGCCCCACGGATCAACGATGAAACGCATCGGTGTTTTCAACTTCTGGATTCTGATATTCCTTCTGGCCATCGTCCCCCAACTGAAAGGGCAGGACGACAAACAGGCCGACGAAAAAGCGGCTGGCATCCTGGCCCAGACCGCGACCAATGCTCAAAACGAAGGCGACTTCGAGTTCGCCGCCGAAAAGTGGGAAGCGCTGATCCAAAAATACCCGAACTCATCGCTGATTCCCGAAGCCCAACTGTATTGCGGTATCTGCTATGCAACACAGCAGGATTACGCGAAAGCCGTGGATAAATTGAAAGCCGCCATTCCTCAGCTGACCGGCAAAGCCGTCAAACTTCCCCAGGCCAAACTGTACCTCGGTTTTTCCCAGCTCGAACTGGGGGTGGCTGCCGGCGAATCGGGAGACAGGGAGAAACAAAACCAGTTTTGCACGACCGCCGCCCAGACGTTGGGCCAACTGGTCAAAGACCATCCCGAATACGAGGAAGTCGATCAGGCCAACTTTTTTCAGGCCCAGGCTTTCGAGCAACTCGACCGGTTGGACGAAGCACTGGCTGCCTACCAGCAAGCAGCCAAGTTTCCCAAATCGAAACACCGCTATGAAACTTTGCTGGCGATCGGCGAGCTGCAACAAAATCTCGGCCGCCCCGCCGAAGCTCGCCAAACATTCGCCCTGTTTCGAGAAGAAGCCGAAGCCGCTGGCGGTCACCCACTACTTTTGGACAATAATTTCGGCGATGTACTGTGCCTGATGATGTTGGCCAAGGCCGATCTTAAACAGCAGGACGCCGCCGCGGCCAAAGAAAAATTTCAGCAAGCGTTGGACGCTCTCGAAAAGATCGCATCGGACTTCCCCACCGATGAATCGGGAGTCAAACCCTATTTCACCAAATCCGCCATCAAATACGAACAGGCCTATTGCCTGGGACAGTTGGATCGTCCTGCCGAAGCCGCCCAACTGTATCTGGAAATCTCCCAGGACAAGGACTTCGAACGCGCTGGGGCGTCATTGGCTTACGCCGGCAACTTGTTCCTGCAAGCCGGCAAACTGCCGGAAGCCGAAACCGCCTTGAAACAAGTCGTTGAAGCCAACCAGGAAAGCGCAGCCTTGGCGGCCCATCGCCTGGCCCGAGACATCTATCTGACCCAGAAAAAGTATCAACCTGCCTATGACCTGGCGGCTCGGTTCAGCGACCAGACCGAAGATCTGGAATTGAAAGTTGCCTTGAAAATGGATCAGGCCGATGCGGCCTATGAACTGGGTAAACCGGCGGAAGCATTGAATCTGTTCGCCACCGTCGCCAAGGACTTTCCCGATCATCCCTCGGCACCGGCGGCGCTGTATAACGTGTCGTTCATTTCGCTGGAACAGGATCAGCCAGCCGAAGCGATCAAAGCAGCCGAGACGTTCATCGAAAAATACCCTGACAATGAATTTCACCTGGCCGACGTGTACTACTTGAAAGCCGAGTCGCTATTGGATCAGGAACAATTGGACGCCGCCGCGCAGGCCTATGCCGATCTAACTGGCAATGCCAAGTTCCAACAGGACGCCCGCATGCCGGGCTGGAAATTGCGTTCGGCGATCCCATTATTTCTCTCGGAAAAATACCAGCCTGTCGTCGATCTCCTGCAACCATTGGCTCCCACGCTCAACGGCCAACAACAAGCCGAAGCTTACCACTGGCTGGGGTTGAGCCAATTCAATCTGGACCGATTCGCGGAAGCTGAAGCTGCCTTGTCGAAGGTTACCGGAGAGGATTCAACCTGGCAACGAACCGACGAAGCGTTGACTTATCTGATCGGTGCTCAACTGAAACAGGACAACCGTGAGGCAGCCGGCAAGTCGGCCCAGTCCTTAGCCACCCGCTTTCCCAAGTCGACTCGACTAAGCGATGCCTTCTATCAACTGGGAGCCTACGACCTGGACCAGGAACAGTACGGCGATGCGTTGGCCAGTTTCAACCAGGTGATCGACAACCATCCTCAGGCCAGTCAGTTGCCGTTGTCGTTGTTCAATGCCGCCGCCTGTCAGATAAAGCTGAAAGATGACGCTGCCGCTGAAAAACTTTACAGCCGTTTCATCAGCGAATTCCCGGACCACGAATTGGTCAAGAGCGCCAAACTGTATCGCGCGTCGGTCCAACGCCGCAGTGGCCAGGGGACCGAATCGATTGCCGAAATGAAAAAACTGCTGGAGACTGACCTGAAAGAATCGGATCGGGTCATGGCCCTGTATCAGCTGGGTTTGGCCCAAGTCGACAACCAACAGTGGGATGAAGCGGTCAAGACGTTTCAAGCGTTGACGGAAATCGCAGCCGACAACCCGCAGGCGGATCGCTATTACTACGAATTGGCCTGGGCACATCGCGAGAACAAGTCCGAACCAGCCGCCATCGCCGCGTTTGCCACGATCGCCAAGGATTACCCCGACAGCTCGTTCGCCACCGAGGCCAACTTCCATGTCGGAAATGACGCTTACAACCAGGAAAAATTCGACGCCGCGATCGAAGCGTTTCAGCAATGCGTGGAATCAACTGGCAATGATGCGATCCGGGAAAAAGCCGCCTACAAACTGGGTTGGTCGTACTATAAACAGGACCAATTCGAATCCGCCCACGACGCGTTTACCAAACAGGTTCACCAATTCGAAAACGGTGACCTGGTTGCCGACGGATTGTTCATGGTGGCCGAGACTCTATTCCGACAGAAAAACTACGAAGCCGCTTACGAGGCCTACCTGCTGGCTGGACCGGCTGTGAAAGCGTCGCAGGTAGTCGCTCCCAAACTGAAGTGGCTGGTCATGCTGCACGGTGCCCAGGCGGCCAACAAGTCCAAGCAGTACACGCAGGCCTTGGAATTGGCCAGCGGGATCGAAGATTCTGACGCCGACCGATCGTTAAAACAGGACGTGTACCTGGAAATCGGAACGGCCTATTCGGGTTTGAAAAACTCGGAACAAGCCCTCGATTATTGGCAGCGAGCAGCCGATGGCAACCTGACCAAGACCGGAGCACGTGCTTCCTGCATGATCGGCGATGAGTATTTCCGCGAGAAGAAATTCAAACAGGCTTCCGACAAGTTCAAGGAAGTCTGGTACGGATTTGGAGGAACCAATGCCGCCGAAAGCATCAAACCCTGGCAAGCCTACGCATTGTACGAAACGGCCCGTAGCCATTACGTCCAGATCCAGTCAGCCCCCGATGACCAGAAACTGAAACTGGTCGACGAAGCAATCAAGTACTTCGAGAAACTGATCGAAGACTATCAGGATGATGCACTGGTACCTTCAGCCACCGAACAGCTGGAAAAACTGAGACAGCAACGCAGCAAATTGGCCAGCTGATTGGCTGACGGCATCGCACCCTGACACCACGAAACGACCCTCGGAGTGTTCATGTTTTTGAAATCAACCCGATTCACATCGGTCACCGCCGACCCTAACCACTCGCTCACGCCACCCGGAAAACGTTCGTTGGCGATTTCTGCTGCCTGGCAGCGGATGTTGGTGATGGTGCTGATCAGTGCCAGCCTGATAGGTCCCGAACAAGCGGTGGCCCGGCAATCACCGCTGCCGAGCGACCAGCCCAACGTGGCGCTGACGGGACCGACGTTGCTGGCGGCTCCGGCTTGGCAAGGCGAGGATCAAGCCGACGAATCGGCCCCATCCAAACCGACGCCACCACGAAAAGGAATCAATTTCCTGTCGCTGCTGACCCAGGGCGGTTGGTTCATGCTGCCGCTAATCCTGTTGTCGATTGGTGTCGGCACGATCGCGATCGAACGTTACCTGGCCCTCCGTCGCGAGCGGGTGTTTCCCCAGGAACTGGTTGACCAGTTGGGCCAGCTGAGCCAATCGCCAGCGGGACTGGATCCGCGCCGTGCTTATCAGGTCTGTCAACGATTTCCTTCCTCAGCTGCCTACGTATTGCGATCGTTGTTGGTCAAAGTTGGTCGTCCGCAGCCCGAGTTGGAAGCCGCTGCGTCGGAGGCCGCTCAACGTGAAGCCACCCGGCTGGCCCAACCCACCTCGTGGCTCAGCCTGGCCGCGGCCGTCGCACCGCTGATTGGGCTGTTGGGCACCGTATGGGGAATTACCCAGGCATTTTACGACACGACCCAATTGGCAGAATTGAATGCCGGGCAGAACCGCGGTGTCGCTCTGGCCAATGGGATTTACGTCGCGTTGGTGACCACGATGGTCGGATTGATGATCGCGATTCCCTCGGCCGTGCTATCTCACTATTACGAGAATCGGATCGTACGGCTGATGAACGAGATCGAAGAAATGGTCTGCAACCTGTTGCCGCAGTTTGAACGCTACGAAGGCCAGGTCCGCTTTACTCACGGGGCTCCCGAATCTGGCAGTGCGACGAATGGGGCTCAAAGCTCAACCTCCGAAAAAGCTCCCATTCCTGAAGCAACCGGGAGGTAGCCGATGTCCGTCAAACTTAAACGCACGTCGGCAGTCAGTTCGTTAAGCATCACGCCGTTGATCGATGTGGTGTTCCTGCTGTTGATTTTTTTCCTGGTCTCGTCCCGCTTCGCCGAAGAAGAACGGGAACTGGATTTGAACCTGCCCAGCGTCACCGAAGCCTTGCCCGCGACGGCTCAGCCGGACGAAATCGTGATCAATGTCGATCAGCAAGGCCGCTATTTTATTAACGGCGCCTTCCGCCAGGTGGAGCAAGTCGAACAAATCCTCCGGCGGGCGAAAACCAACAACCCACTAACCCAGACCGTCGTCATTCGCGGGGACAAGAAGGCGGATTGGGAAATGATCGCGGTGGCGATGGGGTTGTGTAAAAAAGTTGGCATCAGTGACTTCAGCGCGACGATTGACGGGGAATAGATTTTGAGACGCGCCGTCCAGAAAATTTCACCGCCTCGACGGATCTCCTTTGACCAGCAATTCTGGCCAGTGGTGGTTGCCGTTACGGTGATGGTTGGAATTGCGATCGGTGCCGTGCTGACCATGTTGCACGGGCCCTGGATGTGGGCCAGCCTGTTTGGCTTGCCAGTCCTGTCAGCGGTGGCGGTGGTGATGTTGTATCACGTCGACAACCAGCAGCTGCGTCGCTCATTTCAATTCGCGATCATTCTCAGCCTGGCGGTGCATTTACTGATCATGGTGTTCGCGTCGGTCACGACCGTGTTCAACAATGGCATCGAGATTCCCGAACGCCGAGTCGCGCAGCGGCAGGTGAGAACTATCGAGATCAGCGACCAACGGGCCTCGTTTGTGTGGGAAGATCCCAACTCCCGTGAGACGCCCGAACCCGACGTGCAACCGACACGCGAGAATACCCCGACCACCGAAGTCAAACCTCAACCGGTACCGGTCGAGCAAACGCAACCGGAAGTTTCACCGCAATTGACTCGCCGGGAAACAACTCAGTCCACCGTGCCGAGACAGAATCGTGAATTGTCGCGGTTGCGTCGCCAGCGGCGCAATCAGCAACTGCAGTCCAGCCAGGTTTCGGTCGGTCAGTCGAGCAGTGATGCTGCCGAACCCGCGCAGGCACCCGAAGCCAGCACCGAGGTTTCCGAAAGCAGTTCGCGAGCCGACCAGGTGACTCGCCGAGAGCAAACCCAGCCGGAACCGGCTGCCGCTGCGGAAGCCGCTCCGTCGGCGGCCCAGACCGAGCCCGAGATCACGCGCACGGCACCGTCGGCGCGACGCGCGACCGAAGCCCCGGAAGTCGCGGTCTCGGCACCGCAACCTTCGTCCTCATCGGCTCGGATCCGTCGCAGCACCCCGCGAATGCCTGCCTCGGGAAAATCAGCTCCGATAAAAACGCCAGAAATTGCGACGGCATCGTCACCCCAACCGACCGCCTTGGAACCCGCGCAGGCAGCCGGCGACGTCACCCGTCGTCCGACTCGCGCCACCGTCGATCAGACCGCCCGCGTGACTGCTGAGCAACCCGAGCTATCGCCACAGCGTCAGATCACTCGCGCCACCGAGCGTCGCAATACCCAGACAGTTCGCCCCAGTATCAGCACTCCCGACTCACTCACCTCGACCCCGCGACGGGCGACGCGTGACGCCGCGATCGCAACGTCACCGGTCAGCCTGGAGCAGCCTTCTCGCGTTCCCGAATCCCAGCAGGCAGCGCGAGAATTGAACCCGCGCACGTTGTCGGTATCGCGCAGTTCCGAAGGGGCCGCCGGAGCTGGGCGGGGACAAAACCTGGCTCATTCCAGTGGTGCCGAACCCAGCCCCGCCTCGCGTGCTTCGGATTCGGCCCGCCGCGAACGCACGCTCAGCCAACCCAGTGAAGTTCAGTTGTTAACCTCGTCGATGTCTTCCAATTTACGTCGCTCGCGAGGCCGGGTTGCCGAGCCCATCAGTTCTTTCAAAGCCGACACCAGCGCCGCGGCCAGGATCTCCGGATCACGGCAGCCAGTGGAACGGTCGCTGGAATCTTCCGCAGCCCAGGTGACTGCGGCTTCGAGTTCGCACCGCGATGAGATATCGGCCGAACGTGGTGAGGCGGCGATCGATTTGGGCCCCACGAAGATCGTTGCCGAACAACCGCAGTCACAACGCCGATCGGGTGGAGGCCAGCCGGAGGTAGCGCAGCTCAGTCCCGACCCTAGCGTTCGCTCTCGAGATTCGGCCCGTACTCGTCCGATGTTGGCCGCTGACGTGGCCGCCGACGTTTCAGCTCCCAGAAATCTATCTGCTGCTCCCACTTCAGCCTCCGCCGTCGAAGCATCTTCCGAAGCCGTCGTGCAATCGCGAGTTGGGGATGCAGCCGACCCCGCACCGGAACAGGCGATCGCCCAAGCGGCTGGTCAGTCATCCGACCAGGGGACACTGGAAGTCGAGAATTATGTCGCCGACACACGCCCTCGCAACCGACGCGACTCACAGGCCTCCGGCGTGCAGTTTGATGAAGAAGATGATGAGGATGAAGAACTCAACCGTCCCGGTCGATCGAGGTCACGGTTGGCGGTCGCACCGGTGGCTCAATTGGACCCTGGCTCTGGCTTGGCTGCCAGTACCGGCATCGCTGACGAGACTGCCAACCAACCGGGGGACGAAATGTCGGCGTCATCCTCGGCTGATTTGCAACGTCGATCAACGGCGGTCGAATCCGGGACCAGCGTCGGCACCGCTGGACAGAGTTCGGAACCCGCCGCCGTCGCAGCTCGGCCGGCCAGTGAAGGGCGATCCCAACAACGTCGCAATCAACAGCCGTCAACCAATCGAGTGGCCAACCTTGATTCGGATTCGGAAGGCGAACGCCCCAATCGACGTCGCGGAAACCGCGACGCCGAGCGGCAATTGTCCTCCAGCCAACCTATCGACGTCGGCGATCTGGGATCTGGTCGGGAAACGGAAACAAAAGCCCAAACAGCCGGTGATGACCTCAACGCCCGTGCCGTTGATGTGGCCCGGACGCAATCTGAGTCCGACCAACAATTGCAAGGTGTCGAACTGGATGTCGAAGCTTTGGATGGTCCGGCAGGATTGGCCGATCGCCCCGACGACATGATTGGCGTCCTGGCCCGGCCTGCTTCTCGGGACAGCAAACAACTGATGCCGGACCTGGACACCCGGTTCCGCAAACCCGATTTTGGGGGCGTGCCAGCGGTCAGCCCCGACGCCGTGGTCGCCCTGGACGCGTTTCGCAATCGAAGCCCCGAAGCGATGTCGCGATCCGCGGATCCTTCCACCGAAGCGTCCATTCAACTGGGCTTGGAGTTTCTCGCTCGCAACCAGGCTCCCGACGGCAGCTGGACCTTGACCGGATTTGATCGCCAGTCGCCTCAAGCGGCCAGCCAACTGGATAGCGATACCGCCGCGACTGGACTGGCACTGCTGGCTTTCCAAGGTGCCGGTTACAACCACCGTGAATACAAGTATGCCAACCAGCTTGAACAGGCGGTGAACTGGTTGATCGAGCACCAGGACGAAAACGGATGTCTGTACGTGGCATCGGACAATCGCTCCAACAATGCCTGCCTGATGTACAGCCACGGGATCGCGACGCTGGCATTGACCGAAGCATTCGGCATGACGCAGGACCCCAAAGTCAAGGAGGCGGCGCAGAAAGCGATCGACTACATTGTCGAAACTCAAGACGATCGCAAAGGAGGCTGGCGCTATTTCGATCAACCGATCAATAAACGTTCTGCCGATACGTCTGTTTCAGGCTGGATGATGATGGCCATGCAGTCGGCTCGACTCGCCGAACTGGAGGTTCCCGCCGACACCTTTGACGGCGTGGAAGACTGGCTGGACCAGGCCGCCGATCCCGAGAACGAAGCGCTGTATCGCTACAACCCGTACGCTGTCGATTCCAAAGGCATCTCTCGAATTCAGGGGAAATTGCCGTCGCCGTCGATGACTTCGGTCGGTTTGTTGATGCGAATCTACAGCGGCTGGGAACGCGATGATCCCCGGCTGATCGCCGGCGTCAACTACCTGATCGAAAAACAGATGCCCAGCGATGGTACGCCGATCGCCAGGGACACCTATTACTGGTACTACGCCACGCAAGTTCTGCGGCACGTCGGTGGTGAACCGTGGCGTCGCTGGGATCAACAGCTCCGTCCGTTGTTGACACGATCGCAGGAGAAAACGGGCGACTTGGCTGGCAGTTGGCATCCGTATCGTCCGGTCCCCGACCGTTGGGGAAGTTTCGGCGGTCGGCTGTATGTCACGACGATGAATCTGCTGTCGCTGGAAGTCCGCCACCGCCTGTTACCGTTGTACAAACAGGACGAACCCCCGGCGCAAATCCTGGGGATCATTGAGACCGGGAGGTTGTTGACGGCCGAAGAATTGGCCTCCGCTACCGCGCCCGTTGATCCGCAGCTTGCCGATAGCGATGTGTCTGCAGCTGATCGCGAACCTGAATCAAACCTCGATGGCGACAACGACATCGCCATGGACATCGTCGAAAAAACGGAAACTCGGCAACCGGGAAACGTCGTCGTGGGATCGTTTGAGCCAACCGCAGCCATGTCAAAAGCCGTGGCAATGGCCCAACCAGCGTTCAAGCCAGCTCCTGCCGAAGCGGCAGCGGTCGATCCTCAGCCCGCCCCAGTGAAGTTGGAGTTGCCTGAGCTCGAGTCACCTGGCCTACCGCTATTGGCAGAGCAGGAAGTGGAGCTTCCGTCTGATCGCACCGACGTTGGCGTGGGTCGATTGTCAGCTGTTGCTGTGCCCCGTGGTGATTCCGAACCGTCGCCGGATCCTGCCGGCACGCTGGCGGCTAATGAAATTCCAGTATGGCAATCGGTGTCACCGCCAAAGGTCGAGATAGGACTGGCCGCGCGAGTTGGTTCGCGCGATTCGAATACCGACAACCCTGAACTTCCCATCACAATGAAAGAAACCGAGCACCCTGCGGGACCACGCCGAACGCCCCGTTCGCGAGTCGCTCGACCGGTTTTGAAATTGGATCCGGACTCGACTCAGGCCAGCATTTCCGCTCCGGTCATGGCCGCAGATCCGGCCCCAAAACCAGCGACGGTGGAGCCACCAGTCAAAGCTCCAGCTGCCGGACCTACGTTTGGAGAGATTAAGGGAACCGTTACGCTCGACGGTGAAGAATTACCGGGCGCCCGGATTACGTTTGTCCCAGTCGATGCAGCTGAAGAAGGTGAAAACCAACGGAAGTCCATGGCTGCGTTGACGAACCAGTTGGGCCAATATTCCATCACTCGACAGAACACACGCGATGGCAACGGTCTGGAGACGGGCAAATACAAGATTGTCGTCACCACGACCAAAATCAGCCCAGATGTCAACGTGATCGACCGCCTGGAAATTGTTCCGGCGAAGTACAACCGAGAAACGACGCTGGAAGTTGTCGTCGAAGCCGACCAGTTAACAGGGTTGGATTTACCGTTGAAGTCGACGGTTCGGTAGCTGGCTAGAAGGCGCAAGCATGGCACGAGAATGAACTCACGCAAAGCCGCGGAGCCGCGAAGAGAACACAAATGATGGTGAACCAGAGATTTGCTAACTGGGCAGCTTGTCTTGTGAATTGATTGCTAAATGCCGATCCTTTTTGCAATCCGAGATTCCTGAATTACAACAAGCCGGCCGCCAGCAGAAAACACTCCAACGGATGCAGTGCCAAACACGAATCTTGCAAACACCCACAAACAACTTCGCGGCTCCGCGGCTTCGCGTGAATGCTGCTACATGACAAAACTATTGACAGAAATAGTTGCTACAGGCAAGAGCCCGATTCACAGCTCTCTCGGAATCAAAACGCCGACCATCAGGCCATGCTAAGCGCCGGCTGAAACGGCTTCGCCGATGCTCCAATTGGTAAGCTCGTTATCGTCGCGAATCACGCGGCGATACAGCGTATCACGCTCGATCGGCTCGCGGCCGGCTTCGCGGATCAATTCTTCCAATCGCTCGACCGATAGAAACTCGGGGGTTGTGGCGCCGGCGTCGTGGTAAATCAATTCGTGGCGAACTGTCCCGTCCAGGTCATCGGCACCGTAGGCCAGGGCAGCTTGAGCCGTCCCGATCCCCAACATGATCCAATAGGCCTTGATGTGGTCAATGTTGTCCAACATCAATCGGCTGATTGCCATCGTACGCAAGTCTTCGACCGAGGTTGGTTTCTGGATATGATCCAGACCAGTGTTTTCCGGATGGAATGCCAGCGGAATAAATGTCTGGAAACCTCCGGTCTCATCCTGCAGCTCCCGCAATCGAATCAAGTGGTCCACCCGGTGCAACGGTTTTTCGATGTGCCCGTAAAGCATCGTGCAATTGGTGCGAATGCCCAGTTGATGGGCGGTGCGGTGAATATTGATCCAGTTGCTGGCGTCGGCTTTGTGTTCGCAGATCTGGTCGCGGACTTCGGGATGGAAGATCTCCGCACCACCGCCAGGCATGCTGCCCAGCCCAACGTCTTTCAATTCCTGCAGGATTTCGGCGGTCGATCGTTTCTCCAGAAACTCAAACCAGTTGATCTCGACCGCCGTCCAGGCTTTTAAGTGGAGTTTGGGATAGTTGTCGTGCAACAGTTTGACCATGTCACGGTACCAGTCGAATTTTCGCTGGTGATGCAATCCGCCAACAAGGTGCAATTCGGTGCAACCATTATCGGTCGCTTCCTGCCCACGTTGGAGAATTTGTTCGTCGGACATCACGTAGCCTTTGGGGCTGCGGAGGTCCGATCGAAACGCGCAGAAGATGCAGCGATAAACGCAGATATTGGTCGCGTTCAGGTGAGCATTGATGTTGTAATAGGCCGCGTTGCCATTTTTCTGCTCGCGAACCAGGTTCGCCAGTTGCCCCAGGTCATTAACCGGAATTTCGGGATCGTACATCAACAAACCGTCGTCCAGATCCAGCCGTTGCCCGGATTCAACTTTCTCGCGGATCGATTTCAAACGCGGGTGGACTGAGTAAATCATGGTAAACCTATCGTGTTTAAATCAACGTCAGATCAAGTGTTCCGGCAACCAGCAACCCGATGCTGATGATTGCATTGACGTTAAAGAACGCAATGTTCACCCGGGTCAAGTCGTCAGGGCGAACAATGGAGTGTTCGTAAATCAGCAGCAACGCCACGGCCAGGATGGTTAACCAGTAAACCCAGCCCAGTTGCAGTTGCGGCCCGACCCAGTAACCGGCCAACGGCAACGCAACCAACACCCCAATCATCGCTGCGTGACAGAATGCCGCAAGTCGTAATGCACCGGGAATTCCCAATCGTACCGGAATACTGTTCAACTGGCTGGCTTTGTCAAAATCATAATCCTGGCAAGCGTAGATCACATCGAAGCCGGCCACCCAGAACAGGATCGCCAGCCCCAGCAAAACCGCAGGCAACATGTCGCCCGGTGACTCGATCACGATCAGGCCCCGTAATGCCAGCCAGACGCAGATCGGAGACAGCATCAGCGCGATGCCCAGCCAGAAGTGTGCCAGCGATGTAAACCGTTTGGCGTAGCTGTAACCAAATAGAACGGCCATCACCGGTATCGCCACCAGCAACGGCAGATAGTTGGGCAAAAAGAAACAGGTCCCGACCAGAAACAGGACGGTCGAACCAATCGTAAACGCCACCACGGATCCGACGGATAATTCACCAGCGGGCAGATGCCGGGTGGCGGTGCGGGGATTCTGGGCATCGATCCAGCGGTCGGCCAAACGATTGAACGCCATCGCGGCCGAACGAGCTCCCACCATGCAGATCAGGATCCCGGCCAGGTGCCACCAGCTGAATGAGACGAATTGGGAACCGGGGACCGGAGCGGTCCAGGCCATCACCGCTGCCAATAGCGCAAACGGCAAGGCAAAAATCGTGTGGCTGAACCGGATCATTTCCAGAATTTTTTTGAACTGGGTGAGCATGACTCAATTCTCTCCCCAGCGCGGCACCAGATCCCGTTCCACGCCGATGTGGTCGAGAATTCGGTCGACAATAAAATCAACCAGATCCTGCACCGAGTTGGTGCTGTGATAGAACCCGGGCGAGGCCGGCAGGATCGTGGCTCCAGCCTGGCAGGTCGTCCGCATGTTATCAATCTGAATCAACGAAAGCGGTGCTTCACGAGGCACCAGCACCAACGGCCTGCGTTCTTTCAAATGCACATCGGCAGCCCGTTGGATCAAGTTGCGACTCGACGCGGTAGCGATGCCCGACAACGTTCCGCCACTGCAAGGGCAGATCACCATCGCGCGAGTTAAAAACGAACCGCTGGCGATCGGTGTCATGAAATCTTTGTAGTGGTGATAGTGCAACCGTTCGGCAACGGCGGCCGGATCGACACCGGGGACCAACTGGTCAACGGAAAAGGCTTCCAGGTCGAGGTGCAAACCCAATTCGTGTTGAGCCACCACGCGCGCCGAATCGCTGATGGTCAAATGAACGGGCAACTCGGTCTCCACCAACACCTCCAGCAGTCGCTGGCCGTAAACGAGTCCACTGGCTCCAGTAATTCCGACAACAATGGGCAGGGACGATTTCATTTTTTACCGATGTACAAAGTCGCGATGCCGAACGTCAATGGATAAAACCTGGCCGTGCTGAGTCCTGCCGCCACCATTCGTTCCGCCAGAGCTTCGTAGCAAGGAAACTCGCCGACGCTATCGGGCAGGTAGTTGTAGGCGCTCGAATCGTTTCGAGCCAACAGTTGCCCGACCCGGGGCAGGACGTTGCGGAAATACCAACCGTACACTCCCTTGATGGGCTGTCGGCGTGGCTGGGAAAACTCGAGGATCGCGACTTGTCCTCCCGGTTTGCAGACCCGGGTCATTTCCCGCAACCCCTGGTCGGTATCGGCGACGTTTCGCAGACCGAAGGCTGCCGACACGATTTGAAACTGGTCGTCAGCAAAGGGCAGGTTCTGAGCGTCAGCCTCGATGAAGCTGACCTCTCGACCGTTCTGTTCCGATTTCTGACGCCCAACGTCCAGCATCGGGTAGCAAAAATCGGCACCGATAACGGGCACCTTGCCGTCGGTGTATCGATGAAAGGCGAATGCCAGGTCGCCGGTACCGGTGCAGACATCCAGAATCGGATCGGTTTGATTGGGATCAAGTTTACGAACCGCTCGCCAACGCCAATAGCGGTCGACATTCATCGACAGCAAATGGTTCATGCGATCGTAATTGGGCGCAATTTCGCCAAACATGTGGCGAACTCGCTGATTGGATTTGTCGACGACCATCAGTCTCAGGGGTAGGGCAGACTGGCAACGTAAAGATACACTCGGTGAACCGATTTCCAGGGCATAGGTTAACCTAAAGTCGACCGGTCGAAACCGCTGATTGCCGGGATTCAATGGATTGTCGGGGTGGACTGGGGACCTCTGTCAGAATGGGCCTGATTCCCTAAAATCAGGTCGAACCAGTGGTTCATCAAGTCCAATCATCGAGTTAAAGAAGTTGCGCACTTTTGGAAACCCGACGCGTAAGCGAGGAAAAACACGCATCGGTGTAGCCCTCGCTCACGGGCCTGTTGATTTAATGGAAA
>CAZJEK010000044.1:0-24054 GCA_964545005.1 uncultured Pirellulaceae bacterium | reverse complement strand
CGGATCTGCAATTTTCCCGGCCTAACTGCTCTATTGCGGCCAACCCGATTTCGCTATTGTTCGGCTCCCAATTTCAAGGATGAATTTGCGAGCCAACGATGCGTCAGACAATCTTGATTGCCGCGATTGCCGCGGTATTGTGTTCTCAAACGATACTTCATGCTCAATCCCGGACCGAGCGAGGCGCCGTCAATGGCGGATTGGCCGGCGCGATTTTGGGTGGAATTGCGGGACACCAGAAAGGCGATACGGCCGAAGGCGTGGCCATCGGGGCCCTTGTCGGGGCGGTCGCGGGTGGTGCGATCGGCAACGCCGACGACCGACAGGCTCGGGAAAACTATCAGTACCAGCTGTACCGTCAACAACAGTTGGCTCAGCAACAGCAGTTGCAGCAAGCGCGGTTGCAGCAAGCGATTTCGATCGGCGACGCAATCACGATGACCCGCAGTGGCATCAGTGATAACTTGATCATCAGCCAGATTCGCACCAGCGGCGTCCAGCAGAAAATCGGCGTTCAGGAGATCGTGATGTTACACCAGAACGGGGTCAGCGAACCGGTCATTCAGGCCATGCAAACGGCTCCGATTGGCGGAACCAGCATCGCCGCTCAGACGACGCCAACGATCACGTATCCCGCCGTACCGCAGCCCAGTTCAACGATCATTGTTGAGCGCCGCCCGGCCGTGATTGTCCAGCCTTACGTGCCGCGGCCACGCTACTACCACCCGCACCAACACTACCCCAGCCGGCACGCGACCTTTGAGTGGCACTATCGGCGGTAGACTACAAGCCGAATTCAGGGCTTTAACTTTGAAGATAAATCTGAACGTCAAAGAAGTTAGGCACGTACGAAATACTGCGTTCGAATCTTGACGTACCGAGGATGATTAGTTTAACTCGATTTTCAACCATTGAGAGCTAAGGTCCGTCATCAATTCCAGATCATCGACAAAATTGGTTGCATCAAACTTAATCTTGAGCTGAGTTAAATTGGCGAACTGATAGTAATCACCGATAACGACGGCAAAGCGAAGTGACTCACCGGGTTCCAGTGGAATACAGTCGGCCTTACTCGAAGACGACAACTTTGCCATCGCACCGGTGTACTCTACCTCCTGGCCATTGTTGTTATGGACAATAAACAATTGCCCTGCCAAAACACCATCCAAGGGAGCGTTTCGTTTTTCGATATAGGCTGTGCCAGTTCCCTGATTGAGCATACTGACCTGAACAGTCAACGGTTCCTTGTTGAGGACTTCGATTGAGACGTCTACCGATTCGCTGTATTCTTGCTCTGAATCACTCATGCTTGCTGTTTCCTTGACACCGCACCCGGTAAGCAAATTGAAGACTAATACTAACAACCAAAGTCTACAATCCCTCGCACCAATATTGAAATGAGTCAGCATTTTCAATCGCTTTCGATGGATTTTTCTTGGCAAGTGCTAACGAACCCTTGGTTCCGTAGACGTGATCTTTGGTCTTTCCTACCGAATCGTAATGGGACATCTCGTGGCACAACGTACCGGCCTTGCTGTCCGTACCGGTAACGGGGGACTTGCAAAACTCTTCCCCCAGATAGATCTTGTCATCTTGAGAAGGATAGACGTAACCGAAAAGCCCTGGCTTGTTGTGTTTCGGTTCGGCTGCTTCGAAATTCTTGGTGGTAAATGACTGATTTTTCTTTAGTGTTTTTTCCACTTGCTCTGACATCGTCTTACGGCTTTTTTCGTCCGCGGATCCGAACCACTTTTTGAATCTTGCCTGGTCAGCCTTATTCCAACGCTTCAATTCTTTTTGTCGCTCTTTGAGCATTTTTTCCTGCTCTGAAAGCGCGTCCTTGATACCTTTTTCAGCCTTTTCACTGGAAACACCAGGGCATTTACTCTTGGACGACGTTCCACTTTTTTGGACCCCAGCAGCGACCGCAGGAGCGCCACCGGCTCCGGGTGTCATGCCAATTAAAACAGTCGGCAAACCGGTTGAGATCACTCCACCGTGGGCCGTATTGTCGCCCATCCGAGCTGCCGGTTGACCGCAAATCAAGACTGTTGGCGATCCTTTGACAATCACGTCCGGCGGTCCAACACACGTGCACATGTCACCCATCCGAGCGGCGGGTTGCCCACCGATCAAAACCGTGACGCCACCAGGTGGCAGCACGGGTCCGCCGACGTGGGGCACTGGCGGGGTACCCGGAGTGACCATCGGGCAGACGTGCATGTCTCCAACTCGAGCTGCGGGTTGCATGGGTTGTCTCAGGTTTGAAATGTGGAAATTGAAATTTCAGATTGAGGATTTGAGCTCTGCGATGTCAGATTTGAAATCTCAGATCAACAGTTAATCTTCACCAATGGCCCCTGAATCGTAATCATCCCCGGGTTCATCGAAATCGTGCTGGCGCCACATTTGAATTCGATGGTCGCACCGGCCTCAATGGTGACTTTCATACCCGCCGAAATTTTAACCTCTCGAGCGGATTCGGTACTTTTGCCCGCGACCGTCAATTCGTTGTTGCCGCCGACCACAGTTTTGCTGTTACCACCGACCTGTTCCGACTTTTTGGATCCGATCATGGCACCCGAATCGGCCGAAATGGAATCCGTTTTCTTGTTCGAAACCGTCGTGGTCATCGCGCTGCCAATGGTCAAGCTGAACGCTCCGCCGACGGTCGTTGCCTGGGCGGCACCAATTGTGTTGGTCTGGTTCTGAGCAATATTGTTGATCTCATTTTGCCCGACGGTATCGGTTCGATTCTTGGCGACCGTGATCGTCTGATTGCCGCCTACCGTTTCGGTATGGTTGTTGGCCACGGTGACCGTCTTATCGTGCTGCACGGTCAATTTCTGATCGTGGCCGATCGTCATCGTTTCGTCGTTATCGACTTGCTTGGTGCGATCGTGCTTGGTGTGCCAGGTCTCATCGTTCTCAATGACGCTATCCATGTTGTACTGAGCGTGAATCCGAATCTGCTCTTCACCCTCGGTATCGTCCATGGTCATTTCGTTGTAACCCGACCCCTCATACGTCTTGGTCGTGTTACCTCGCCGCTTTTTATTTTTGGAGTTGGCACCAGCCCCGCTTAACCCAAACGGTGGCGAATTGTTGCCGTTGTAGACCCGTCCGGTAATGATCGGGCGATCGGGATCCCCATCCAGGAATGATACGATGACTTCTTCGTCTTTGCGCGGAATATCGATCATGCCCCACCCTGCCCCGGCATGCACCTGGGAAACGCGGATCCAGCAGGAGCTGTTGACGTCCTTTTGCCCATACCGATCCCAGTGAAATTGAACTTTCACCCGGGCGTGTTCATCCACCACAATTTCCTGGCCATCGGTCACCACGATTGCTGTTTGCGGGCCTTCGACGACCGGTTTGTAAGTCTTTCGCTGGGGACGGAAGGTGGTTTCAGCCGGAATACACCGGAACTGGTTCTGAAAATCAATCTCGGGTTCGTTGTTGAATCCGTAGTTGTTATTGAATTCCGTGAACACTTCGACCAAAGCAAAACTCTTGCCCTCTTCACCCGACCGCGAATGTTTATCAACCTTGAATTTACCGCCAGGAGAAAACGTCAAGTAGTAGCCGCTGCCGATGACGTGATCATGTTCGGCCTCAAGTTCCTCCATCCGAACCTTGGTCAACCGATCACCAACACCGTTCTCTTCGTAACGACCAGGATACTCGTAGACCTCCAGGTTCGAGTTGCCTTCAAAATTGACTCGGCTTTTCTTATCCGTAATCAAGCCATCATTAGGGCTTTTGAAATTGAAGTCTTTCTGGGCAATTTTTCCCGGCCGAAATTCGTAGACATGCCTCCAGCTGGACAACTGTCGTTCCTGGCGTTGGCCGATCGGGGTATAGCGAACCTCGTTTTCATCCAGTTGATAATAACCTGACGGTGAATCGCAAAGAACCAGCTTGTGGTTATCTTCGCTATGTTCGAAATAGTAGAAGATCCCCTCCTCTTCCATCAGCCGAGAGACAAAATCAAAATCGGTCTCGTTGTACTGGACGCAGTATTCGCGTGTCGCGTAGTTCTCGGTCAACGACATCTGGAAATCGCTGAATCCCAGCTCCTGAAAGATCTGCTTGATGATGTCAGGGGTCGTCATGTCCTGAAAAATCTGGCAATCTCGATTGTGCTTCAGGAACCACAGCCAAGGCACGATCGTCATGTTGTAGGAAGTGACTTGCGTTGGCTCCTCGACCTGTTCGGAATACTCAAATCGACTGACGAAACCGTTGAAGTATCGGGTTCGTCCGTCTTCGTCGTTGTAATAGGAGACGGTGACACGCTTACCGACAATTTTGTTGCCGTCGATCGCATCGTCCTTGGAGACGACGGTCATGTCATACTCAAACCCTTGAGACAGGGCCTCGGAACCGCGAAAGTGCTGCAGCAACAGGACATCGGTACCCAACGGCGTTTCGATTCTCGCCTGACGGTTTTCCTGAGACAACTTGATCATGCCGAATTCCCCATGTGTGAAAGGATCACTGACCGAGACTGAGCTCCAACGGATTCCCGGCTTGGCCGCAAGTTGATCTACGAACCAACTTCCCAAACGTCGCCCATTTTCCACGAAAAAACAGAATCCATCGAGTTTTGCGGCGACGCTGCCTAAAAGAGGCCGTAGATCACCGCATCAGCCATAGTACCTGACGAGAATGGAGAAATCGATGATTGGCTATCTGAACCTGGGTGACATCAAAGGTAATTCTCAAGATGCCAAACACAAAGAGTGGATCGAACTGCTGTCCATCACCCACCAGGCCTTTCGAAACATCGACGCCACCACCAAGCCGCGAGACGCATTATCCAAAAGTCAGGTCCAGCTGGACGGAATCGAAATTCAGAAAAACGCCGATGAGTCGTCTCCGGAACTGGTCTACGCCGTTTGCTCGGGCCGGGTATTCCCCACCGTGACGATCGACCTGGTGCGAGTCAGCCCCGATGGGAATGAAGTTTTCTATCAATGGAAACTCGACGACGCCTACATCTCAGAATACGGCGTTCACGGTCAATCGCTGGGTGAAATCGCGACCACCGAACACTTGACGCTGAACTACAGCAAAGTGACCTGGACCTATTTCAAGAAGGACGAAAAAGGCAAACCGCAGGGGTCCGTCGAAGCCAGCTGGAACCTGGGGGCCAATAGTACGAAATAACCGAATGTATCGATTCGCGAAACGTAAATACTTTTTCCAGCTCCCACAGCTGAGTGAAAATTCCGGGCGTCGATGTTGAGTCTTGACGTCTATATGGCAGCAAACCCGGACCACTTTCTTTTCATATTTTTTCCGCTTCTCTAGCAAGCTGTTGATCCGATGCAATGACTGGTTCCGCCTCACTCCAGGACTTGAATGGAGCCGATGGGGGAATCGGCAGTAGCCTGACCTGGTCTGAACCAGGCGTCATGTCCAACCCATTTTCAATGGTGGCAATCCCCGAGCCGTCCGGCGTTTTTCCCGCCGTGATGACGTTATTAACGTTGGTTGGCTGGAGAACGCGAAAACCAGTGAAGGGCCAGTGACGCCCACCTTACCAATGCCGCCTTTCGTTGCGAGAGTGACATCTCTGCATCGTAAGAAAAAAACCGCAGAGGCGCAGAGAACGGGGAGCTCGCAGAACGTTAAAGGGAACGTCCGTCCTCAGCGAACTCTGCGTCTCAGCGGTTAACGCTTCGCGTAGCACGCAACGCCCCGGTTTTTCCAGGAGCTGGAATACCTGGCAGCTCGGTTCTGCCAAGGAAAAAAGCGACTTTTGCTTGGGATTTTGCAAAAAACAGGTTCCGGAAAAATATTTTTTTCGCTGACGCTTTTTTTTGCGACACGGCATCTCTTTGTACGTACAACATCAGTGTCACGGCGTTCAACAAAACAAAACGCAAAACAACTTTCACACGGGAGATTAACAATGAGTAGTGTCGTAGGTTACCTCAATCTTGGCGATATCAAAGGCAACTCGCAGGACGCCAAGCACAAGGAATGGATCGAAGTTTCGATGATCAGCCAAAGCGTCAACCGCAACATCAATGCTACCGCCAAGCCTCGCGAAGCGTTGACCAAAAGCCAGGTTCACCTGGGCGGTATCCAACTGCAAAAGAACGCGGATGAATCATCTCCCGAACTGGTCGCCGCAGTCTGTGAAGGCCGTGTGTTCCCAGAAGTCACCATCGACCTCGTTCGCGTCAGCGCCGACGGTAACGAAGTCTTCTATCAGTGGATCCTGAAAGAAGCCTACATCTCCAACTATGGCGTTTCAGGTCACAGCGCAGGCTCGATCGAAACTCAGGAAAACCTGACCCTGTGCTACAGTGAGATCAAATGGTCTTACAAGAAGAAAGACGAAAAAGGCAAGCCCCAAGGTTCGGTCGATACCGGCTGGAACGTTGGCAAGAACGCCAAAGCGTAAGCTGCATTCGATTGCGATGCGACGCTCAACGACCCGCGACCTTTGTCGCGGGTTTTTTAATGCGCCCACGGAAATCAGTCGTTCAAGTACAGTTCGACCTGTTGCTGATCACCAGATTTGACCTGAGCCGAACGGGAGCGTCCATCGACGGTGATCTGAGTGTTCGAATTCTCGCGTTTGATTCTGGCGCGCACCGAAAATACATACTTCCCGGGTGGCAGCTTCAAGATCTCGATCGATTTCAAGCTCGTTTTAACTACCGCCTTGATCTGTTGGCCGCGGAAGTTAAAGACTGTTCCAATCGGAATCACAACGCCGTTGATCCGGAGTTCCTCAACGCCATGCAACGATCGAATTCCGTCGTCACGTTTCAGTTCAATGACAACATTGCCAGGCTCAGGCTTGGGTGGCGAAGTTTTGACCGCTTGCTTGACGACATTGAAGACTGATTTGTCCAAAGTCGTGACGCCGAAAAAGTCTGTCACCTCGACCGTCAACTCGATTCGTTGCCCTGGTTGCAACTCGGTAAACTTGACCCCGGCCGCATCCATCCACTCCTTGAGCGAAAACACGTACTGACCGTCCAGCTCGGTTTGATTGGGCCGCAATAGTTGCTCGGGGCGATTGACCTTGAACTCGTCCCACGACAGTTTGATCGATTCCGGCGTAACCGCTGGAAGAATTTCGCCGACATCGATGGTTACTTCTGCATTAGCCAGTTCCGATTCCAGCAAGGTTACCTGATCAGGTACCGCCAGCGACGGTCGCCGCTCATACGACTGAGTCACAAACTGCCATCGTCCCAGCACCCTGCCCTGGCTGTTGCGAATGATTAAGGCGCGTTGGGAAATGTTGGACAGCACTTCGGGATGAGCTTTGATTCGAGACCAGGCGATCAATTGCCCGGAACCAACTGCCAGCCAGTGCTCTCGTTGCCGGGGAAATCGGAGCGTCCGGCCCTGAAAATCTTCTCCCCCCAGCGTCCAATTATCGGGTTCTGACGACAACGTTCCGCCGGTCGATCCGGGCAACATCAACTCGATTTCAATCTCGCCGGTCGCATCGGCAGGCCGACGTATGAAAATCTTTCGTTCCTGCTCAGGATTTTTGACAAGCCAATGGAAACTGTCGTCCAACTGTCCGGTGGAAGCAAAACTCCACGTCCGTGGATAGCATGCCCAACCTTCGGGCATTTTGTTGACGCGGGCTCCAACCAGAGGAAACGAGGCCGGGATGTTTGACAGCCCCGAAGACTTGTAGGCCGCATATCCTGGCACTCCCATTAATTCGATCAGTAGCAACCCGTTCTTCTGTTGACTCAAATCAACCATCGGCTTCAACGGAGCATCCTGTAAGATCTCACGAAAACGATATGGATTGACGTAGTGCCGATTGTCTTGATAGGACTCCGCCACGATGGTGGTCAAGACGGCGGCCTGTTTGGGATCAACCTCGGGAACCAGGTAGTCGGGGATCTGCTCCAATTGCTGTTCACCAAATACGTCGACCAGGTCCGGCCGAGTTCGCAGCTGTTGTTGCTGATCCTGCATTGTCCCAGCATGCCGCGGTTGATAACGAATCAGCTGAAACCAGTCCGGTTTTCTACTTTCACCTTCGCCGCGAATGGCTTGCTGATCATAGGCCACCAATAACAATCCTCGCTCAATCTTTTCAGCCACGGGGCCCTCTGGACGAGGCGGAGCTTCGGTGCCGGCTTCGGGTTCGGGCACCGGTATCGACTGGAATTCAATCTGCCCCTCATTGCCACCTCCAGCGACTTTCAATTCAGCCGTGGCCAGCAACGTGAACTGGTCCGACTTCAACAGCGCCTGATCTCCGTCAGTACTAACATCCTTGCGGAGCATCTCCATCGCATCTCGCGCGGCGTCAAAGTTGAGTTGATCCGTAACATCAACCTGCAAGTCCCTGGTCGCAAAAGAATCGTTGATTCGAAACAGCTGAAACGCCAGCTGCTTTTCCTGCACGGAATAATTAAACACCGAAAACTTGAAAGGCGAACGAATGTTTGCCAACGTCTCCAATGTCAACGACTCCCAACGATCGCGGACCATCGGGGTATTCCAGCGTTGGAAGCTGACTCGAAACGAGTCGTTACTCCGATTTCCAAACTCTCGTTTAACCTGCAGCAGTAATTCATCGCGGGTAATTTCGATCGATATCGGCAGGCGAGTCGTCAACGGCTGAGCATCCGGATCCGAGGACCAGGAATTGGCAACCAGTTCCAGGTTCATGCGTTTTCCAATTGCATCCGGATCCGAATTCTCGTACCGCAAGTAAATTGGCAGCGACGTTTCAGCGTCCCGATTGGCGAGATTTCGCACCTTGCGGGTCACTTCGGTAAACGAAGGATCAAATCCAAAATCCAGGCCGTTGGCCGTATCGTCACTGGTTTGAATGGATAGATCGGCACCTTCGAGTGCGACCGTCTCCAGTGTCAAGCGAATTGGTTTGGTGGAAAACACGGGCAACCGAAAGCGATTGCCCGGGACGTCCGTAAGGATCCGCAATTCTGGTTTCAAGGGTGCCCAGTAAATATCTGGAAGCAGCAATCTGTCAGGACGTGGAGCTCGCTCCGATCCTTCGGTCGCCAGGTAAAACCGCAGCGCCGTATCCGACCGCTGCGCGTTTTCGAGTGACGCCAGTTTGGTTTCCAGCATCGCATCGACCAGCAGCTTCTTGAAACTCTGGTCTCCTGGTGCGTAGCGTTCGACGTTGGTATCCGGCTCCAGATCGAGCCGAAAACGGGAGGGCCCCGAAGCCAATTCGGGATCTTGTCCGTCGCCGTCCGTTTCTACCGAGACCGCGCCACTGGCTTCCAGCAGCGGCAGCATGCGATACCCCAACACGCCCAATAATTCCGCCTGGATTGGCGTCAGGGATTCTTCGGACTTGTCAGCTCGAGACAGTAAATATTCCAACCGCTTGCGATACTCATTGAGCGTTTTTTGATCCAGCCCGGCGACATCCCAATCCTTGATCATTCGATCGCTATCGTCGACCGCCGACTCACTTCGCGTAATGCGATCATCAGACACACTGATCGAACGCAACGGGCGAACTCGATCGGCCACTTTCGTGGCATCCGGTTCGCTCAACAGGCGGAATTCGTTTCGCAGCCGTTGCCATACGCCCAATACGAACACGCGTTGCCGAAACTGGTCCACCTGCTCGCGCTTTTGCAGTACTTTCCCACGATCAAATAACGTTGGCACACGCGGCTCATTCGTTTCAAGGAATGCTCGTGCGTACTGTTTTTCAGCCTCGTCCCCTTCCAGCCAACTGCTGCCAATATCCCCCAGCTCCAAAAATGCTTCCAATTTTTGAGTCGCCTCGTAGGGTTTGGCTGCAATTCGATGGGGTCCAAACAGCCATTCGGCAAACTGGGTGCCTCCACTAAGATCCCGATCAGTGAACACGTCCCAGGTGAATTCTTCGTTTTGACGGGGTTGATTTTCGCCTGGCAAATCTTCGGCTGGTTGAGGCTTCCACTGAAATGCCAACGTGGAGCTACTTGGATTTCGTGCTGCCTGTTGCGGGCCGACGATTCCGACATTGGCCTGCAGTAACACGGGCTGCTGCAACGATTTGTTCTCAAAATTCCTGGCGTAGGACATCGTTCGCTGTTTGATTCTGGCAAACAATTCGGGCACATCCAGTTCGGTGACCGTATCGCCATTTTCGTGAAGCTGTTTGATCGTGTCCGCGATCGCCCGCGCAAACACCGATGCCTCCAGCGGTGTCGAAACATGTGATATCTCGTAATCGCCATGGGAGGTTATGACCCAGAAATTGGAATCCAGTTGGAGCTCGTTCTGACGAAGCTTTTCATCCAGCGTCGATACGAATTGATTGAACGGTCGGCCCGGAAATCGAGGCGACCAGGAATACCGGCCAGCGTCCAGCAGCAAGACCTTGACTTTGGCCCCTGATTGATCGATCTGCTTCAGCACATCGTCCAGGTTACCCAGTTGCGATCCCAACTCCGGCCCGATAAACAGGACGTCATCCTGAGTCGCGTCCAGGTCGACGGTTTGATCGGTCGGAGTATTGACGGCCGAAGAATTGATCACGTGTCCTGTTCGATAAACCAACAATGACGTCGGGCCAGACACGTTCGGATCGGGCATCTCGGAGGCACTTTTCTTTTCCGAGATTGAGTGCACGTCTTCAACGACGCAGTGAGTTGCATCTTGAAAAGTCGTTTGCAGCAGTTCGCAACTGCTTTCGGCAAAGGGGATTTTTCGGGCCCCCGTATGGTTGACGTACTCCAACACCACGTGGATCGTCGGCGGCGGCGGTGGCACCAGGAACCAGACAAAATAGATCGTCGACACGATGGCCAGCAAACCGACCAACACGGCAAACCGGTTTCTCATTCGCACCCGGCGAAGCTGGTCATCGTACGTGCGTTGCCGTCGACTCTTGGGGGGCATAAAGGGTCATCCTGCGAAGCCGAAATCCACGATCGAACTGGATCGGCGCTGCCGTCGTGCTCGATCAGCTGACTTCGATTTTGAATTGTTTCTGATCATCGATTCCGATGCTGACCTCGTTGATCGATTCCCCGGCAGCCATTCTTTCCAGGATGCCGGACGATAGCTCAGGCAGCAGCGATTGATTGACAATTTTATCAATATTTCGAGCCCCTGACTCAACTTCCTTGCAACGCGCTGCAATTTCCTGCGGGACCGAATCGTCGATGTTGACTTTCGCTTGATATCCGGCTTCGATTCGTTTGCGAACTTTGTTCAGCTTCAAACCAGCGATCTTTTGAATCACTTCATCGGTTAACGGATAGTAAGGAACCAGGGTGATCCGCCCCAGGAACGCCGGTTTGAAAATATCCTGTCTGAGAAATTCTTCATGCAGCGTTTCGGCGATTGCTTCGGGTCCCGGTGCCGTTTCCGGGTCGGCACACAACGAAGAGATCATCTCGGTACCAGCGTTGGAAGTCATCAAGATAATTGAGTTGCGGAAATTGACCGTCCGACCGGTTCCGTCCGTCATTTGACCCTTATCGAAAACCTGGAAGAACATTTCCTGAACTTCCTTGTGTGATTTTTCCATTTCATCGAGCAAGATCACGCTGTACGGTTTCTGACGAACCGCCTCGGTCAACAAGCCACCTTTCCCGTAGCCGACGTATCCGGGAGGAGGCCCGGTCAATGCCGATCCAGTGTGAGATTCCTTGAACTCGGACATGTTGATCGTGGTAATATTCTGATCACTGCCGAACAGCAATTGTGCCAGCGACAAGGCGGTTTCGGTTTTACCCGTACCGCTGGTCCCTGCCAGCATGAAGACGCCGATCGGTTTATCCGGATCGGCGAGATTGGCTCGCGAGTATTTGATGGTTTCGGCGATCAAGTGCAGCGCGTAATCCTGACCGATCACTCGCTCTTTCAGCAAGTCCTCCAACCGGAGGATATTCTGGATTTCATCGGAGACCATGCGTCCCAGCGGAATGCCGGTCCAGGCGGACACCGTTTCGGCGACGGCTTCTTTGTCGCAGCAAGCGTGCACCAGTGGTTCGCCCAATTGGAGATCCGACAATCGATTTTCCAGCTCTTCGATCTGCTTTTCGAGTGCCTCGGAATCCACTTCATCGTCATCGGCAGATTCTGCAAATTGCTGGTACAACTGGGAAATCTCGGCGACCATTTCCTTCTCCTGTTCCCAACGCAAACTCAACTGTTCGAGGTCGGTCTCGCATTCCTTGATGGCTTCGTCAATTTCGGCGAGGCGAGCGCTGTGATCTACTTTCCCAATCGATTCGCGTTGCAGTGTCTCGCGTTCGGTGGTCAACAAGCTGACTTTACGCTGAATATCCTCGATCCGCGGCGGCGTTGCGTTTTGACTCAAGTTGATTTTTGCGCAAGCGGTATCGATCACCGAAACCGCTTTGTCGGGCAACTGTCGTCCCGTGATATAGCGACTGGACAAGCGCACGGAATCGACGACAGCGTCATTGCGAATTCGGATGTTGTGATGTTTCTCCAGCGTATTGGTCAAACAGCGAATCATCTGAACCGCTTTGCCTTCGTCCGGTTCGTCAACTTTGACGACCTGGAATCGACGCGAGAGGGCTGCGTCTTCTTCGAAGAACTTCTTGTACTCGGCCCAGGTCGTAGCAGCCACTGTCCGCAGTTCCCCGCGTGCCAAGGCCGGTTTGAGCAGATTGGCAGCGTCGCCCTGCCCGGCCTGGCCACCAGCTCCAACCAGGTTATGGGCTTCGTCGATGAACAGGATGATCGGGGTCGGCGAACCTTTAACTTCTTCGATAACACCCTTCAATCGATTTTCAAATTCGCCTCGCACACCGGCTCCAGCTTGCAGTAGCGACAAGTCAAGCGAACGAATCGAGACGTCTTTCAACATCGGTGGCACGTCGCCTTCGGCGATCCGTCGAGCGAACCCTTCGACGACGGCCGTTTTCCCAACGCCGGCTTCACCGGTCAGGATCGGATTGTTTTGCCGGCGGCGGCAGAGGATGTCGACGACCTGACGGATCTCCTGGTCCCGCCCGACGATCGGGTCGATCTTGCCATCCCGAGCCTGCTGAGTCAGATCAATCGTGAATCGATCGAGAGCCTTGTTGCTGGAAAACACCTGGTCTCCGCCAGCGTCACCGCCAGCACTGGCGGTCCCCAATTTGGCGTCCGATCCCTGCTCGACAGATCCCTGACAAATGTCATTGAATTTTTGCAGCAGATCGTCTGGTTCAATCGAGACGAGTGTCCCAATCGGCAGCCCATGCCCGCGATTATCCTTGAGTATCGCCATCAATACGTGTCCTGATCGAATCGAACCGGCACCAAAATCGAGCGACGCAATCATCCACGCATTCTGGATCAAGGCCACCATGTGGGGCGAAAGCCCTGGCGTTCGGGTGTTGCCCGTCTTCAATCCGTTCAACACCCGGATCAAGTCTTCGTGGAACGCTTCGGTGCTGACACCATAGTGACGCAGGATCAGGTTAATGTCGGAATTGGAGGTTCCCAACAGGCAGGTCATCCAGTGTTCGTTTTCGACGTCGTAGTTGGTACGAGCAACGCCAACCCGTCCTGCTTCATCAAGCGCCTCACGGCAAGTAGGATTTAACCGGTTAACCAGTGACTTGAGCCGATTGGATTGCATGATTGGTTCTCGTAGTCTGTTTAATTGGTTTTAGCTTCGCGCTACTGGTGACAACTGATTCAAGCGACGTCCTGGTCCCAGCGAAAACGTCTCACCGGGTCGTCGCGGGTCGTATCAGCGGGCTTGGAAATCACCCAGCTGTCAAACCCCAGTTGCGTTTCTCCCAACCTTGCCGGGAGCACCGCATCGGCTTCCACTATCAATCGAATGTCATAATCAATGGGTCGATCCAGAATGGATTGGATCAAATCCACCATCCGCAGAAACGCATCATTGCGAGGAATCTGCCGATTCGATTCATCGTCCGCAAAGGGACATAACGCATCGAACTGATCCCGCGTCAACGGCCCCAGTTGCACTTCAAAACGCTTGTTGTGAACAACCATCGATCGACCTGCAATCGCGGTTCGTCCCAACTGATTGTGCCCCTGCGGGCGGGTTGTCAACGAAGTCTGAATTTCCCGTGGCAAGTATAGCCGGTCCTCCACGAACTCGCAGATTTTGACCGGCACGTCGAACTGGCCGGCCAGACATCGTCGAATCGCATTGGACGACCGCACGCTTCGCGACAACAGGCCTGCTGATCCGGCAAACACGTCGTCAGGAAATCGGTGCTGCTGACGGGTTTGAGGCAGTCCGCGTCCGCAAATCGCCAGCAACATCATCGTAGATGCATCTTCTCGCTCAGATACGCCGCGCTGATACATCTCCAGCAGAATATCCAGCCGATTTGCCTGCCAAGCCTCAAAAAACAAGCCGATCAACCGGTTATTGAAAATATCCAGGAAGTCACGCAGCAGCATGTTTGGCTCGCCGCCGGAAACCAGATCTTTGTCGTGGTGCGGCAACACCCCCGTGGGGCCGAACAACCCCAGGACATTGGTCACCAGTTCGACATCGTTGCCGGCTCGCAACAATTCGTGAATTTCGCCAGCCGGAAAATTACGAGTCGCCGAAGACCGAAACCGAATGGACATCGGCGACGGTGGATTGTGGGATGCCGACTCGGCTGCGATCAAACGCAAGCGGCGCACGATTTCGAAAAACTCGAATCGTTCCGCCTGATCCAGCACCCGCTTTTTCAGATTAGTTTTCTGGTCCCGCATCGTTTCGAAAATTCCGTCAAAGTCCGCCCGTCTTCGGTGGCCGAAATGATCAACCGAGTGAACGAGTTGATGCCGGCGTGCAAACTGAAAAATCGATTCAGCCCGCAGGAGAACAAATACCAGCTGCCGGGCCGATTACTGTTGCGACTCTCGTCCAACCCGACGTTGACACCGGTGCCATCGGCAACTGGCCCCCACGGAGTGGACGCGATCCGATCCACCAGCCGCTGTTTTTGCAAACTGGCAATCGAATTGATCCAGGATCGAGTCATCGCGGTCGCCGGACGATCCAGCAACTCCAGCATCCGGCGCAACGTTTCCACTTTGCGGTCATCGCTCAACAGCAAGTAGTTCAAATTCAACAGCGAAATCAGCTGCCAATAGTAACTGGAATCGCTACGCTGCATCAGCATCCGATTCCAGTCCGAAACTCGCTTGGCGCGGTTGACCAATCCTCCCGCTACAACCTTGAAGTCGGATGACCGCTGGCTGACGAGATTCAAATCTCGAAACCGGCGATTGCAACACAACGGTCGTATCAACAGCTGTGTAAACGAATTATCCTCCGATGGTTGCATCGCCAGATCGACCAACGATAAATAAAGGTCATTACCATCGTGCTGTTGGCGTCGCGATCGATGGGCGTGATAAAACAACTGGCTGGACTGCGCACGCCCGTGATGCTGGACACTGTAAAACGGCTCCACCGGCACGGAGGCCCCAGTCGGTTCGACTCCTTTGACATCCAGCAGATCGAAGATTTCGAAGTCATTGGAGCCGGAATTCGCCGTTACCAGCGAGTCGACGCAATACTGGCTGATCGATTGAGAAATCGGTTGCGGTTCGAACAAGTTGACAATCGGAACACAATTCAACGCCAGGCTGCGTTTGCCAACAATCGATTCCAGCCGCGGATTGGTGGTGTTGAAATACAGGTACAAGTCAACTTGCGTCTGTTCGGGATCGCGCACCGCTTCGGGAACCGGTATCTCAAAAAACAGATGCTTGCCGGGATAGGCAAACATCTCAACCAGCAGTTGATATTCGAGCGCCAAACCATCAAACGCTGGCAGCACCAACTCTTCTTCTTCAAACCCCAGCACCCGCAGTTGATCGGCTGACAGCTCCCATTGATGGCTGCCGTTTTGAAAACCGATCCCGACCAGCGAGCGGGAATTGAAAATCAACTCTGACAGTTCGTATTGAATGTCCGGGTCGGCGAGATAGAAACGCAACGAGTCATTCATGGCCGCTTCCAACGGCAACTCATCCTGACCGGCGAGAGTCATCTTGATTGCCGAAACGGCGCTTTTGGCAATCTTGTGCCGGGCCTCGGCGATGTCCCGTTTCAACTGGCAAGACACAATGTCCAAGGCCAGACACCGGGTGTCGTAACAAGTTCGAAACGTGGTTTCGCTGTAGTTCTCCAACAGCAATCGCGTCTCATGTCGCGCCAGGAATTCCCCTCCTGGTTTAATCTGATCGCCAGGTTGCAACTCGACGACTGAAAATGCCGGCAGCGGGCGGGTAGCCAGCGGGAACAACTGTTCCAGCATCGCGCCGGCGATCTGAGGAAAATCGTCGTCCAGCTTCATCTGGACGCGAGCGGTCAGAAACGCGAACGCTTCCACCAGCCGACGGACAAACGGGTCTTCCCGTTCGTCGCGTTCAAAATCCAGCAGACTGGCGTCCTCGGCGTGGACTTTGCTGAATTCGCGTCCCTGCTCATACAGGTAGCGAAGTTCTTCTCGATAATATTCGAATAAGTGGTTTGCCATGACCTGAGAGTATAACCCAACCGTTTCCTCGCCGGGGAAGCGCCCCCGCTAAGATTGATCGACCAAAACGGTTGAGGGCTCCAGTGTTAAGCAAAACCCGACATTGTCCAGCGGTTTTGGCGCTAGCCACCGACTTCACCAAAGGAATAGGCCAGTAGAGTCGCTTTTGTCGGGAGGCCCGTTCGGCTGGGAATACGAGCGTATATCTCGACGGGCTGGTCTTCACCACAGAGAACACGGAGTTCCGCGAACAGATCTCTGTGGACTCTGTGTCTCTGTGGTTCCAAGCCTATAGTGGCATGGCCCAAGCTTCTCCCCGGATCGCCAACAAATGTTAGCCCCGTGCCACTAACGCTGGCTGCGGTTGAGGTCTTGTTGGAAGGCCTCGAAGTCGCGTCGCAGTCCCGGCCGAACGCGCAACACGTCGCCATCCTGACTCAGTCCTTCCGGACGATCCTGATTACGTGCGGTACTTCGCAAGCTGCCCTGCGGACGCAAACCGATACTTTTGATCGCTCGTTCGTAGCGTCGCTGAGCATCGGGGTCGCCCTTGGTCGCTGCGTCACGCATCTGCTCCCAACGTTCCACGAACTCTTTAAAGTCCTGCTGATTCATGTTCAACCGGTCCAGCAAGTCCTGATCGGGTTCGTTTTTCTGATCCGACAAACGATTCAACACGAGGTCCGTCGCTTTTTTGGCGTGATTCAGATTCTGTTGATCGACCGGCGTCTCTTCGGATCCTGACATCGCTCCCCCGCCTCCCTGGGACGCCCCGGAGTCGCTGGAACCATTGGATGCCCCCGCCGAACCGGAACTCTGCGACGAACCTGATGACGATTGGGATCCGGATTGTGAATTTGAGTCCGCCCCCTGTTGCGATGCGCCGTCCTGCCCGCCCTGGCCAGGCTGTCCAGATTGAGCCGGATCGCCCTGCTGGCCAGCGTTTCCCTGCTGGCTGGCTTGGCCCGAGTCTCCAGGTTGGCCGGATTCTCCTTCCTGACCTGGTTGGCCAACGTTGCCGCTCTGACCGGAGTCACTACTGTTCTTTGATCCCTCTTGGCCTGATTGCTTTTCCTGGCCGGAATTACTTTCCTGTCCAGCGTTCCCACCGCTTTGACCACCGGGTTCACCTTCTTGCGATTGCGAATCGCCCTCGCCTTCAGAACCCCCTGAACCTTGTTGCGAATCACCAGGTTGACCGCTTTGACTGGGACGGTCAGTCATTCCCTCAGACCCGCTGGGGTCATCGGAAGATTTTTCGGCCGGCTTTGATCCTGTCCCCTGCCCTGATTCTTTTTCGGACGCGTCGGTACCGGATCCTGAATCCGATCCGCCCTCGGATGATTGGGATGATTCAGAACCGGAAGGATTGTCTCCCGTTTCGGTTCCACTACCTTGATCCGAGCCACGCTCCGAATTACCCGATTGAGAATCCTGACCCGAGGGGTCCATGGTTTCGTCACCTTGGTTTCCTTGTCCGGCGTCGGAATCGTTGCCCGACTGACCAGGTTGTTGCTGATCGCCGGCAGGAGAGTCGCCCGGTTGGCCCTGGTCATTGCCCGTTGGCGAACCTTGAGCGGACTGATCGCCCTGTTCATCGTCGGCTGTTTTTCCGGAACCATCTTGAGCATCGGAATCACTACCGGACGCTGACTCACTTCCGGGGTCCGATTCATTCGGGTTGCCACCGGTCTGACCGGGATTACCCTGTTGATCTTGATTGGGATCGGTTGAACTACCTTGCTTCGAGTCGGTCGAATTCTGCTCGCCAGAGGGCTGGTCCAACTTGCCTTCATCCATCAGTTTTTGCAATTCCCGCATTCGCCGGGCATCGGATGCGTCCGCTGGAAGTTGCTCCCGCTCGCCTTCGGTCAAGTTGGAATCACGTCGCTCGGGTCCGTCGGCATTGGAACTGCCTTCGCCCGGCTGTTGTTGACCAGGCTCTCCTGACCCACGAGTGGTTTGTGCATTTCCCGGATCATTTTGGGCTCCCGACTGGGCAGGAGAGTCATTGCTTGAACCACCACCCGAATCGGCGTTGCGACCCGAGTTGGCCGAAGAAGACGAGTTGTTACTTGAACTGTTTTGTGACCCGGATTTCGATCCACTGGGATCCTGGTTTCCGCCAGTTTGACTGCCTGACTGCGATCCCGAACTTCCCGATTGCGAGTCTTCTTGTTGACCCGAAGATTGACCATTTTGTTGTGACCCAGCTTGACCGGAACCTTCCGAACCCTCCTGCTGCTGGGCTTGATTGCCTCCCTCGGAATCGGATCCACCAGATGATTGCTGGCCCGGATCGGTTGCATTGTTCTGTTGATTATTGTCCGGATTCTGACCTGCTGGATCCTGGTTTTCCTGTTGGGGATCGGTACCTGCCTGTTGTTCCGGCTTCATTCCTCCGTCAGGATCGTTCGGTTGGGATGGCTGGTTTTCGTCTCCGGGTTGCTGGTCTTCGGGTTGCCCATCTGCGGCGGGATCCTGCGATTGATCCTGGTTGGATTCGCCGGGATCTTTGGCGTCCTCATTCTCATCGGGTTGATTTTCACGAAACCCGTTTTCGGCGGGATCCTGCGGCTGTTCAGCTCCCGAATTTTCTGGGTCCGGATCGGGTTGCTGTTCGGCTTCCGGGTCGGCTTCGGTAACGACCAGGATATAGTTACCAGTCCGGCTGACATTGGGATCGGGTTCTTCTTCGGAATAATACGAGGTGCGATTGTCAGCAGCAATTGCGTAAAACAGCAACTGGTCACCGGCGGAAAGTCCCAGGTCTTGCGGCCGAATCGAAGTGTTGCAGGAAGCATGGCGTTTGCCATCATCCTGAAACTGAAGCGGCAAGGATTGGTCGAGTACATTGCGGCCGCGAAACTCGCCAATCAACTTGACGGCCGTTAGCCGGTAGTCCAGTTCCGTGGCTTCGATGACCACTGGCAAGCTGCCGTTGACTGGAACGCTGACTTCCGATTGCTGCGGATGCTGAATTTTGATCTCGGGCGCCAGGTCGGGGATGATTCGGATCGGATGGATGTTGGCTTGTTCGTTTCGGTTACCATCGGTGCTGAAAAACTCAAGCCGATAGTGTGTGGCAAATGGTTGCAGGCGATCGGCATCCATCACCAGTTGAAATCGGCCTTCAGCGGTCTGATCTGCGACTCGCATTTTTTGCCCTCCGCCGACGTCGACATATTTCACGTCATTGGCCGTCGAGACTTCGCGCAACATCTGAATGTAGGCTCGGTCGATCGGCAAATTGGCGGTAGCGGTGACGTAAACCTGGGATCCTTCGGCGGCCTCGATGCTGCCGACGGATTGTTGCTGGGTTGGCAAACCTGTGTACTGGGGTGGCTCGATACGAATCGATTCGATCGTGATCGCAGGTTTGGGTTCGACGATGATTTCGTACTTCGCACTCTGGCCGTCACCGGCAATCACCTGATAGCTCAACGTTTGCCGGATTCCGGTCTCGCCTCCCAAGTCAACTTGATATCGGCCCGATCGGGTCGGATCGGCTTCCATCGACAGGACCTGGTCGATCAGTTGGCCATCGGCGGTGGAGTAAATCAGCCGCACGTCTTCGGCTTCGTAGACTCCGGAAATACGAGCTGACACCAGCAGCGGGTCACCGAAAAAAACGCGAGCATCGCCAGGAGCGACATCGGTTACGCGGACAACAGCTGGCTTGGCCAGATCGGCACTGGGGAACAGGATCCGGCCGACGGTCGTCAGTGGATTCTTGGGAGACATCAATCCGTAAAGCATGGCCGCTGCGACCAGACCAATCAGGATGATGCCGAGTTGAATCAGTTTGGATCGATCAACGGTTTCGTCTTTGGGTATGTTGGACAGATCGGTTGCCGCCTGACGGGAAACAGCGTCCAGGACCGCCGCCTTGATCGACTCTGGCTTCCGTTTCAAGGCAACATAATTCAAAACGCTGTTGCGAAAACCCGGCTTGGCATCTTCAATCATCTTGGCTGCGTAATCCGGGTTGATCTTTCGCGATACCAGTGGCAACAGGGTGCCGACCAGCAGTGCAACGATGCCGCCGATCAGCGCGACCAATCCCACCCACCGGCCCAGCGAACCCAGCGGCCAGATCCAGGCATCGACAATCGCGGCAACCAGGAAGAAGGCGACGACAAACACGACCATCCACAAAACGCCAGCCAACAGGTCAACGGATTTGACTTGCCGCCGCGTCGACTCAATCTTGCCATCGATATAGGCTTGAATTTTGGCAGCCTGATTCGATGAACTGCTGGTTGGTTTGTTCGTGGTCGTCGACATCGCTAATCCGGAATAAATTCACGCCTACAGAGAGTTATCGGATAACCGCCACTTTTATTATAGGCATCGCCCCAGAATGGGGCCTGAAAACGGGTTGTGACCGGGAAATTAAACGGTTTCACGGGGAAAACACCGCTCGGCGAATGTTCTTTCATTAAACGATTCGTCATTTCAGGGATCGATCACCAGAGAGCATCTCGTCAATCTTGGTGATCTTGAACATCCTGTCATACTTCCAGGTGAATTCTGCCTGCGCTGTCCATTCTGAACAAGGGTCCGAAAAATGGGACAGGATGGACAAGATTAACGTGATCAACAAGATGCGTTTTGCAGAAAAACAAGTCAATTGACCATTCAACCACAGCGCCAACCAGTTCAGCTGAACAACAAAAAATGTCAGCCTCTCCGCGCAAGTTTCGGAGCATGGCCGATTCGGCCGTGAGCGCGAAGGGATTCTGAAGTTTGATCCAACCGCGCTCAGTCTCGCCGTCGAGGCAACTGGGAATTAAGGATCTTCCGCCAGTCGAAAACGGGATCGCTACCGGGGCCATGTCGCTGTAAATACAGTTGCCGAAGCCGGGCCTGGTAATTGCGAGAAGACAATCGATCCAGACGATCCCGTTCTTCCACCGGTAACGATTCAGCAAACTCCCGCAAGCGATCCTGGCTGATGTTGTAGTAGGCTCGATTTACATCCTTGACCCAACTGATCACCAGGTCTTTACGCCCCTGTTCGGTCTGTTCATTCAATGTTCGTCGCGCTGTTGAGTCAAGCATCAGGTACAACAGTTCCAGATTGGTATCATCCATCAACAATGCTTCAACGTATTCCTGATCGATTTCAATCAGGTAGTCGACCAGGTGATTCAACTGGGCCTTCTTCGACAAAGCACTCAGCAACCGGCTGGAGACCGGATCCAACTGCAATTCTTCCCGGTTCCGCTGGACGGCGCCGGGGAAATACTCGCGAATCTGCGTTTCTTTGGCCGCGATCGTACCCAGGAACCAATCGAAGACGTATTCTGCATCCTGCCGCGTGAGTATTTCGTTGGTGGAATTGCCAAACTGGACTCGCGCTTCCTGTTCCCGTTCCTGGGCAATGGAAAGCAGCCGCTGGTCGACGGGCAAATCCATTAACCGCGATCGCTTGCCATCGTCGAGCATCCGCAACCAGGTGTGATACTCGTTGATCACATGCATCAACTCGTCACGGTTGGACTGTTCAGCCACTTGGCGTTCAAATTCGATCAGCTGGTTTTGGAGTTCCTCAGGCAACCCCAGAAAATTATTCAGCTTTCGCTTCAATTTGTCTTTTTCATCCAGGTCCAGCGAGTTGACCCAATCTCGGCGCTGCTCGGGCGTCGCCTGTTTGGAAAACACGCCACCCAACAGCCGCTCAGTTTCACTTTCGGAAAGAGTCGGTTCCTCCAGGGAGCTAAGTGAGTCCCGGGGGAACAATTTGCGATCGACCATTTGGCGGACGAAATCGAGGTCCATGTCGACGGCCAGAAAACGTTCGTGATGATCGATTACTGGCAGCTGTTGCACCAGCACACGATCGGGTTGGGTCTGGGCATATCGGACCATGGAATATCCGATTGCGAACAGACTGACGAACAACAACGCCGCCACCGCCAGGCGAATAGGCCAGACCCAGGAAAACTTAAACGGCATTTCCCGTCGAGCTTCACCGACTACGAGCTCCATCGTGGTTTGGGTAAAGCTGCGATCGGGCTCGGTGGCCGGTAACTGATCCAGCAAATCCCAGGATCGCTGCAACGCCTGCATTTCGGACAGGTAGTCAGGATCCTCCTCCAACCGTTGCTCAACATGTTGAACTTCAGCCTCGTCCAACTCACCGTCAAGGTAAGCGGTTAACTGTTCGATGTCTTGCAGCTTGTCCGTTGGTTCTTCGCCAGTCATGAGGATTCTCGCCCCGACTCTAAGGACTCGTTGTCGATGTCCTGGTTCAATCGCCCTGTCGCCAGATAAGGCTCCAGAGCATCTTTTAGGTTGGTTCTGGCTCGCGACAACAGCGACTTGACCGCCTGCGGCGTCAATTCCATGGACTCCGCAATTTCGTTGTAGCTGAGCCCTTCGTATTTGGATAACAGTAACGCCATCCGCTGCCTGGGATTGAGACTCTGGATTGCCTGCTCCACCACCGACTCCATTTCACGCTGTCCGGCCAACCGAGTCGGCATCAAACTGCTTTTATCCTTGGCCAATGAATCGAGCGGGCGGACCGGAATCGAGCCCGATGGAGAAGCCGTCAAGTTGACTTCTTTACGCCGAGTCGATTTGCGAATCGCATTGCTGGCCACATTGTGCGTAATCGTGTACAGCCACGTGGAAAACTTGGCGGTGGGAGAATATCGTTTGCGAGCTTTGTAAACTCGCAAAAAAACATCCTGCGCCAGATCTTCTGCCAGGCTGCGATCGCCGACCAAATGCTCCAGCACCATCACCAGTCGAGTCTGATGTTTTTCCACCAGCTGTTCGAATGCGTTCGCGTTGCCTTGACGTACCTGCATCATCAAGCGTACATCGGGATCGAGTAGCTCGTACTTGCTGGGTTTGGTAACAGCTTGCGATTCAGTCAAAGTGAACTCAATTGGGTAACGGGCTATGAAACACCGGCCACGTGCAAAAGTTCTGTTTTTGCCATGATATCAAGGTGCCAGCACGCCAACGGATGCTGGTCGTGCGACAGCTAACTTGAATTGACACCGGCGTCGATGCAATCGGTATATAATAGAAGCTCGACCGGTTAAAAACATCGTGACTGAAATGGAAACCCGACGCGTGAGCGAGGGATACACCGATGCGTGTTTTTCCCTCGCTTACGTGTCGGGTTTCCAAAAATGTGCACCTTCTGAAGGGCTACGCCCGATCGCAACGCGAACCTGAATAACGAGTGAACCTGCCTGCATACTCGGGCCGATGGCCCAAGCCACCTCCCCCGACGAGCCCATGAATCCCGACGACCCCGTTTGTCTTTGTTTCCATGTCACACGACGAAAAGTCGTGAAGTTCATTCGAATCGAAAAACCTCGTCGGGCCGGACAATTAAGCGAGTGTTTTGGCGCCGGAACCGGCTGCGGGTGGTGTCGACCTTACCTGGAAAGGCTGTTCCAGCAACATTCGCAATACGCTGATCCGTCCGGCGTTGACCAACACGGCAAGCTCAACCAGATCGCCAGTTTGGACGAATTAACCCTGGATGACTACCAATCTGCTCGTCAGCAATACCGCCAGCAGCAGCAATCTGCCAACGATGAGCCGCCGGAACCGACGTCGGAAC
>CAZJEK010000043.1:0-24273 GCA_964545005.1 uncultured Pirellulaceae bacterium | reverse complement strand
CATCGCTCCGGAACGAATGTTGGCGAACGTTTCGGTGGCATAAAAGCTGTCATCGCCGGCGGTATCGTTCAGCGTCGCCTGGTCAAATCCTCCCATGCCAAACGCCATCACGGTGGTGTAACCGGTTGCCGAGTAGTCGACATGTTCGCCCGTCATCATGGCGGTATCGGCATTGTAGGAGAAGTCTTCGCTACGATCCGTTCCTCGGAACGTGGCGGTGTCGTTTCCGCCCCCACTGATGACCGAAATCTGTTCCACACTTTGAGCGAGAAAGTTGTAGTTGCCGAATAACTGAACTTCTGAACCATCCATGGTTACCGAATCATTGCCGCTGTTGTCGTAGATGGTGATCTGATCATTTCCGCCAAGTGCGTCGATGCTTCCAGAAGCCGAATCAATCGGGCCCAGGTCAACTCCATTCAAGTTGATTTGAATGCCGTCGGTCAAATGCACGATGATGACATCATCGCCGTTGGTTCCTTGGATCGTCTGAATGATCGCCGAATCCGATGCTCCCAATCCGTACGATGCGGTGATCGATCCTGAACTGGCGACTTGCAGCGTGCCGTCTTCGAGGGCGACCGGATCACCACTGAGCGTGATGGTTCCGGTGAAGGTGTCACCGCTGGAATGCGATACCGTTACCGTTTCGGTATCTCCAGCGCTGGACGTCACCAGCACATCAAACGGTTCGGTTGCGAAGGCATCTTCGACCATGATGGTGACGCTGTCTCCAATGCCATAGGCGTCAGCGTCAAACTCGATGATACCATCGGTGTAGAACGTGCCCCCGGCAGCTTCGATCACGTCTCGGTAGGGTTCGATTCCCGTCCACCAGGAAATGTCACCGTAAACGCTGGTGCTGGTCGTGCCACCTGACAGGACACCGGCAATCACCCAGTCGGCTCCCAATTGAACCAGGATCGGTCCACCGCTATCGCCCGGCGCCGTGGTGGCTTCAAATTCCAGGGGGTTGGAGTCGCCGCTGGGGATCGTGTTGGCACCCGCCGAACCATCATCAAAATCGGTCGAGATAATGTTGGTTCCGAACTGTGCTGCCGGAGTGCCATAAGCATCGATGATGTTCTGACCACCCCACCTCAATCCGTCACTGGAGGACTGGTGCCCGGTGCTGCCCACGCCGTTTAAGCCATACCCAATGGTATTGGCCACCATGCCTTCCAGTTCGGTCGTGAAATCAGTCAACCGCATTGGTTTGGCGACGGACTCGGGGATATTCTGGTCGAGGAACAGAATGTTCAGGTCACCACCATCGAGCAGTGTTCCGGCACCTGCGGGCACGTCGACACTGGTGACGGTGGCAGTGAAATCGGGATTGTTGCTGTTGTCGCCAAATCGAATGACGTCCCCGGCCGATGAACCGCAGTGCCGTGCCGAAACGACGACGTTGGCGGCAATCAGTGTTCCGGTGCAACCCGGTAGCGCTACGACGGCGTCAAAAGGAGCGGCGAAGTCCTGCGAACCAACCGGACCAATATCATCGTTGATCACGATGCGAGCAAACTCACCAATTCTGGTGGCCGGATTATGGAACAGTTGATCTACCGTCGCCAGAGTCTCGCGATGCAGAATCGAAGTCCCTGCCAGGTCGACGAGAATCATTTCGTCAGCCAAGGTTTGCACGCTGGACGAATCTTCATGAATCGAAACCTGCCAAACCAGGCTGGTTTGGTTGCCGTCATTGAACCAGGCCAAGGTCGCATCCACGGCGGCACTGGATGGATCAAGTTCGGAGGCGGCCAGGTTGATCGCGCCCGAAGCAGTTCCAATCACCGAGTCTACCGAGTCGGTTGGCAGAATGGCGAGGTCGAGTCCGTTCAGTTGAACGCCGCCATCGGTCGATTGGGCTACTGTCAGGAAACTACCGACGACCGGCATTCCCCGATACGTTTGTTGCAACAACGTTTTTTCGACGCCGTCGCGCAGCTGTGTATCAACGACCGAGGTACTTACATCCGACGATTGCCAGATCGGGTTTCCGGAGTCTCGGAGCAGTTCCGTAAACTCGGCAGAGGGCGAGTTGGCCGACAGGAGTTTCCGGTCTTCCAAAGAATGGTAATTGAGTTGTTGACGAGTTCGAGGCTGAGTGAAACGCTTATTCTTCATCTTGGACGTGTCTGGTTGGGATGCTGAGCGAATGAACTTTGGCGCTTGCAAAACAATGATTGCGTATAATGGAATGCCAAAAAGCCGGTTGGACATCCCACGATTTTAGTCAACACGGACGGCCATTGCAGATAGAATCCGCAAAACTGGCAAGTTGCCGTATTCGGCCTGCGGCGCGCGAAAATAGCATGGCCGATTCGGCCGTGATCGCAACGCAACACTAAGATCCAACAGAAATCCTCAGGGCTCGGGCCATTGGCGGCATTGGTCCCAGCTAATTACTGCTCAAATGGCGAAATTACGCCAGCCGCCCGGCAAATCGTGGATTTTCGGCAAATTATCTTCGTTGCCGTCGCTTAAGCGGAGAGGCTGACATTTTTTGTCCAGCCGATTGGGCCGCTAGCGCCGGACGAAAGCCAGTTGACGCGAAAAACTTGGGAAGGTCGGTGGCTGGCGCCAAAACCGCTGGACGTTGCCCTGCCATGCTACACAACCTTCGCGGAGAGGCTGACATTTTTTGTGGTCGCCAAAAGTAGCTTGGGCCATTGGCCCGAGTCCGCAGGGGTTTCGCTCAATGCCGAGTTTTTTCTGCGGTCACGGCCGAATCGGCCATGCTACATAACTTTCGCGGAGCCAAAAGCGACTATGCTTAACTTCAGAACACGCAGGCGAGTGAACCTGTGAATAGAAGAAATCGACCTTGGGTGGCCCTCTTCCTTTGCTTGTAGCGTGAGCCCCAAGAATCGCTAGTTGTCCAACTGGTCGGTGTCGAGGATCACGCGTGTTCGGGCGGCGATATCGTGCAGCGATGTGCCACGCGAGGTAAACAACATCAGCATGATATCGGCCAGCAACAGGATGCCGGAAATCAGATAGACGATATAGCCGAATAGCTCGTTGGGAGTGCCAATTACCGAAGTCAGGAAAATTACGATCCAGGGGAAGTGCATTCGCAGCAGACTACGAGCGACCATTTTCCGGGACGACGGCGGCAGGCCATACTGGTTGACGACCTTCAGATGCATCAGCTTGCGACCGATCGTCTGGCGCCAGACATAGACGCTTGCCGTGTAAGCGATAATGGGAATGAAGACTGTGCTGCCGACGACGTATGGCCACCAGGCTGGCGCGTTAACTGACTCGGCCAACTGGTTGCCCAGCCAGGCCAGGCTACCCGACTGGTTCCGCTGTTGACTTAGTAACAGCAACGCGGTTTGAAATCCAATCGTCACCAGTAACACGATTGCCCAGTCAATTCCTGCCGCGATCAGTCGCGGAAAAAAACGAGCCGCAACGCTGGAGTGTGGTTGCACTCGCTCCAGGTCTTCGATCAACTGATCGTAAGTCTGATATCGGTCGCCTGGATCACGAGCCAGCATTTTGGACAGCACGTGTCGCCAGAATTCGGGAACCTGTGGGGGCCACAAATTTTGGTTGGGAAATTCAATCGATTCCGTTTCGTGAATCTCGATCCAGCGATCGATCGTAGTCCCTTTCATCTCCAGCGGCAATTTGCCAAACGTCATTTCGTACAGCGTTACGCCTAATGCGTACATGTCCGATTGTGCGGAAACATGTTCGCCTTTGAATAATTCAGGAGCCAGGTAATTTGGCGTTCCGCCTTCGGCGACGGTCTGGTTTTTTGACGCCCGCCGTGCCATCCCGAAGTCGGAGAGCTTGGCGATACCGTCGGCCGTTATCAAAATATTGGAAGGCTTGATGTCACCATGAATAATGTCCAGATTGAAACTGGCTCGTAACGCACTGGCGACAGCCAAACCAATCCGCGCCGTTTCGGAAAAACTCAAGTCGCTGTTCTTGATCCGTTGATTTAACGTCGACCCGTGGATCAACTCCATCGCCAAAAACGGATTCCCTTCTTCCTTACCGACGTAATAAATCGTAACGACGTTGGGGTGCTCGACTCTGGCTTGTGAGATTGCTTCTTGCAGCAATTTGTCAATTTCTGGTGTCGAACTGGATACCGCTGCAGGGCCTGACCAGCGACGTAGCACTTTGACGGCCACCTGGCGTTGCAACGAAGTATCCAGCGCCTTGTACACATGCCCCATGCCACCACGACCGAGTGGTTGGAGGATTTCAAAGTGCCCCAACTGTTGCCCGACCAATGATTTTCTGGGGGGAGGATCGTCCGTCAACACGACCGTCGGCTGGGATGTTGACTCCGTATTCTGGATTCCCGATTGGGTCTGATCGATTTCAAAACTCTGGTCGTCAAGAGGAACCGTGTGGGCCAGGTCCATCGCCAGTGACTGTGGAGAGACAACGCGTCCACACTGCTGACAAGTGCCGCCTTCGGAAACCTGGAGGGTCAAATCGTTTCCACATGAACACTGGTACACGACTTTCCGCGTTTCAGATAACGGTCGAGTCGCGTCGTGATCCATGATTCAGGTTCGTGCAAAATCAGAAAATACCGGGCAGCGAACTTGCGATAGGCAGGTTTTTCGCGCCAAGTAGCGGGGCTACGTCATTTTAGCCTTGGGGCACTTGCTTCCTACGTCCAAACAGGTGGCTGGTTCTGTTTTCTGGCTAAAAAGCCGGGGCAGATCGGCTGTATCAGCATTTTGAAACAGGTAAACTCTTGTTGAACCGTTGAACACGTTGGTTCGCAACCCATTTCGCATTGAATCGTAAGCCAATTTTTCATGTCTGAATCTGAGTCACTTCCCGAGAGTTGTTTGGCCTATGTCGCCGCCGGTGACCCCGTGTCGGCCGCTTGGCAAGAGCATCAATTAGCTTCACCAGCGAGCAGCCAGTTGTTGGTGAAAGTCAGTTATTCATCGTTGAATTACAAAGATGCTTTGGCTGCCACGGGACACCCGGGCGTTGCCCGTAAGTTGCCGTTGGTGCCCGGCATCGATGCTGTTGGTACGGTTGTCGCCGCGAATGCTCCAGGTTGGCAGGCCGGTGAGCAGGTCCTGATCGCGGATGCGGATCTGGGGACCGCGGAGAACGGCGGTTTCGCTCAATATGCTGCGGTCCCGGCCCAGTGGTGTTACCGTCTACCCGCCGGATTGACCCTGTTGGATGCCGCCACGTGGGGCACCGCCGGTTTCACCGCTGCCCAATCGGTAGAACAATTGTTGTTCCACGGTCTGGAGCCTGACTCAGGTCCGGTCATCGTTACTGGTTCGACGGGAGGTGTTGGGATTTTCGCGGTTGCTCTGTTGGCCAAGTTGGGATTCGAAGTTGTCGCCGTGACTGGCAAGTCAGACCAAACCGACTGGTTGAAGACGATGGGGGCCAGCCAGGTGGTCGGACGCGATGCGGTTGCGGACGATTCCAACAGCCCTTTATTGAAAGGGATCTATGCTGGTGCGGTCGATACTGTCGGTGGACGGCCCTTGGAGACGTTATTGCGAAGTATTAAAAACCATGGCTGTGTTACCGCCTGCGGGTTGGTGGCGGGAACCGATTTGAATACCAGCGTCTATCCGTTCATTTTGCGCGGCATTACCCTTTGCGGCATCGATAGTGCCAATATCGATCGAGTCACACGGGAACAGCTGTGGCAAAAAATCGCCGGTCCCTGGGCCCTCGATGATCTGTCCCAAATTCGACAGCTGGTTGGGCGCGACCAGCTAAGCTCCAGCGTTGATCGGATTCTCGCTGGGCAGGTTGCCGGGCGAACGGTGTTGGATCTGTTCGCGGCCAATTGTTAGATCGCTTGGTGAATATTGATGTCTGTGGCTCCGATTCGCTTTTCGGCCCCTTGCTCAACATGGCCAGCGCAAGACAAGATGCACCTGGAAGTTTGACAGGATGTTCAGGATCAACAAGATTGACGAGTTGCTCCCTGGTGGTGGAAACCTGAGCATTCGATTCGGGCGAATGACATCACTTTCGCGGGGAGGCTGATTTTTTTGACCAGCCGATTTGGGCGCCAGCCCCGGACGAAAGCCAGTTTTAGCGCAAACATTGAAAAGTCGGTGGCTAGCGCCAAACCGCTGGAATTCATCGCCTTTTGCTATGAAACTTTCCCGGATATTCGTCCGCCGTTATTCCCTGTTTTCCTATCGATCCAAAATCCCATGATTCGACTCAGCAATGTTCGTGTCAACAACTTGAAAGAAGTCGACCTGGAAATTCCGGCTGGGCAGTTGCTGTTGTTTTGCGGTCTATCTGGAAGTGGTAAATCAAGTTTGGCGCTGGACACATTGTATGCCGAGGGGCAGCGGCGATACATCGAGTGTCTGTCACCGCGAACCCGGCAATACATTGCCAACTGGGACAAACCTGATGCCGATGCAATCGAGGGGGTGCCGCCGGCGATCGCCGTACAGGCCCTGCGAGGTAACCTCGATCGGCGTGCAACGCTCGGTACGATGACCCAGGCTGTTGATTATTTAAGACTGGTATTCGCCGAAGCGGCAAAGCCATTTTGCCCTCAATGTAATCAACCGATTGAATCGTCGGATCCCGAATCGATGGCGGCTCGTTTGATCGATCTGCCGCCAGGTCTTCGGCTGCAGATTGCGTTTCTCATCCCAGTGGAAAATGAATGGGGCCAGTCAGCCAAATCGTTACTTCAGCAGGGCTGGTCGCGAGTCATGATTGGCGGGCGAACGATCGATTTAAACCAAGTTGACGCCCGGGAAGGCTGGGACGCGGATGCGATTGTCAGTGAAATTGTGGTTGTCGTCGATCGCTTGAAAACCGGCAGTCTGGATCCAGTGCGAACGACAGAAAGCCTGGAAATAGCTTTCCAGGCAGGCCATGGAAAAGGAGTCGTGCTGATCGAAAACAAGCCAGTCGATGGGTGGCCGGCCGGCGCGAGTAAAGTCCGAGTGGTCGATCAAGTCGACTGGCGGGAGCTGAACTATTCCAGTGCCAACCGTTGTTCGGGGTGTGATTTCGACGTTCCGCCGGCGTCGCCCCAATTGTTCAATCACCGGCACTCAACCGGAGTTTGCGGGACTTGCGACGGAGTCGGGTTCAGCGACAAACTTGACCGGGACCGCTGCAAGGCATGCGACGGTACGAGGCTGTCACCAACGGCGTTAGCCTATCGTTTACCATTTGAATCAAACGATTCAGCTGCTTCACTGGACTGGCTGAATCTCGGGCAACTGCTTGATTTGCGGATTGACGAAATCATCCAACAGATGGCGAGGTTGCAAATCAGCCAAACGCTGGAGCTGGCGCTGGAATGGCAACGACAAGAGATTCAAACGCGTCTTGACTATCTGTCGCTGGTTGGACTTGGGTACCTGACGCTCTCGCGATCGATGCAAACGCTGAGTGCTGGGGAAGCGCAACGAGCCGCGTTGACAGGTTGTTTGAGTTCCAGCCTGGTCAACGGTTTGTATGTGCTGGACGAGCCGAGCGTCGGCTTGCATGTTCACGATATCGACCGATTGATGCGAGCCATTCGAATGCTCCATCAACGAGACAATACCGTCGTGCTGGTCGATCATCGAGAGTCGGTCATTCGGGCGGTCGACCGGGTAGTCGAAGTCGGGCCTGGCGCCGGTGCCGAGGGCGGTAACATCGTGTTTGACGGCAGTCCAGAGGAGTTGGAAACACGCGGCCAAACGGTGACCGCGGATTTTCTGGCAGGTCGTCGGGGCGTCAGCTTTGGAGACGAAAACCGAAGGCAGCCGCGCGGCGCGTTGCGGCTGGTTGGCGCCCGGGGCCACAACTTGAAAAACATCCAGGTCGAGTTCCCGCTGGGATGTCTGACGGTCGTTTCGGGGGTCAGCGGAAGTGGCAAAAGTTCGTTGGTCAACCAGACATTGTACGGTGCGGTTTGCCAGCGCAAACAAATTGCCTGCGACCCGCCATTGCCTTTCGATGACGTGTTCGGTGATTCCCAGTTCGACGAAATCGTGATGGTCGACCGATCTCCCGTCGGCCGATCGGCGCGCAGCAATCCGGTCACCTACGTGAAGGCGTTTGACGAGATCCGCCGGTGTTTTGCGGATACCGTGGATGCCAAGACGCACAATTTAAATGTCAGCAAGTTCAGCTTTAACGCATCTGGTGGGCGTTGCGATAAGTGCGAAGGAACCGGACAGCTGGTGGTTGATATGCAGTTCTTGCCTCCCGTTCGAACCGTCTGCGATGCCTGTCAGGGAACACGCTTTCGAGACGAGGTCCTGGCAGTGAAATATCGTGGCCGCAACATTGCGGAGGTGTTGGCGATGACGGCCAGGCAAGCGTTTTCGTTTTTTCGTGGCCAGCCCAAAGTTCAAGCTAAACTGAAGGCGCTGTTGGATGTGGGGCTGGGGTATTTGCAGCTGGGCCAGCCTGCCACGACGCTGTCGGCCGGCGAAGCCCAGCGATTAAAGTTGGCGGTATATTTGAACGCACCGAAAAGTCGTCGGGCGTTATTTTTACTGGATGAACCGACGACGGGGTTGCACATGGCCGATGTGACTCGGTTGCTGGATTGTTTTGACTCGTTAATCGATGTGGGCCATTCATTGATCGTAATCGAGCACCAGTTGCGATTGATTCGTAGTGCTGATTGGGTGATCGACCTTGGACCGGGGGCTGGAAACGCAGGCGGGAGTGTCGTTGCGACCGGAACTCCCGACATGATCTGTAACGCGGCTAACTCGATTACCGGGCAGGCCATGAAAAACATGGGAATGATTGCCCGTTGAGCGTCAGGTTGACGCTGGCAGTGCGTCAAATTGGACTAAGATTGAATCTCAGGCCGTTTGGCAACGCTGCTTCGCGTGCGTTGGTTGTTTCCGTTGCCTGATCGCGGTTAATAGTTGTTAATTGGTAGTTTTTCTTTATTCGTGTGGATTCATGAATTCTATTGGTCGGCTGGTCACAGCGATGATTGGCACAACAGGTTGGCTGGTGGCATGGGGATTGGCATCCTGCCAGGCTCAGCCGGCTTCGAACGTCGTGGTTGCCAAAGTTGTCCAGGAAACGGTTTCAGCCAAAAGCTCATTTGTGGCTACCGTCCGCCCCCGCCGTCGAGTCACGATTGGTAGTGCGGTCGATGGTCGGGTTTTCGAGCGAATGGTCGAAGAGGGCGATCGAATCAAAGCCGGCCAACCCCTGATCCAGTTGTTAACCAACACCATCAAATTGGAGCTGAAGTCGGCGGAAGCAGAATTGGCACTGCGTGAATCAGAGCTGACTGAATTGAAAAACGGACTGCGCAAGTCTGAAATTGAACAGGCCCGGGCCAAGATGATGGCGGCCGAAGCGGACGCAGAACTGGCCCGCTCGCAACTGGAGCGACTCCAGCGTTTGAAAGGTTCATCCGCAATCTCTCAAGGCGACCTGGACCAGGCCCGGGCGGCTTTCGATCAGAAGACTCAATTGCAGCTGGACCTCAAAGCTGCTTACGAATTGGCACTGGAAGGGACTCGGTCAGAAAGAATCGATCAGGCCGAAGCGATTGTCGGCATGCAGCGAGCCCAGGTCGAGTTGATCAAGGACCGAATCAACAAGTACACGATCGTATCACGATTCGATGGATTCGTTTCCCGGCAAATGGTCGAAACTGGAGCATGGGTCAAGACCGGAGATCCAATCATGGAAGTCATTGACCTGGACGAAGTTGAATTGGAGACTTATGTTGCTGAGCAACACATTGCGTTCATTCGCCCGGGGTTGGAAGTGACGGTCAAAATTCCTTCGTTGCCGGGACAGACATTTTCAGGCAAAGTCAAGTCGGTGGTTCCCCAGGCTGACTCAACATCGCGGACCTTTCCCGTTATCGTTCGGGTCCCCAATCAGATCGATGATCAGGCTGGGCCGCTATTGAAAGCTGGTTACTACGCGCGAGTTGAGTTGCCGACTGGGCAGTCTCAACAGGCCAAACTCGTACCCAAAGACGCAATCGTACTCGGTGGCCCACAACCGATGGTCTTCGTCGTCCAGCCGGGCGAGGGGGAATCCAAGCCAGCCACAGTGGCACCGGTGCCGGTCGAGCTAGGATTATCGGAAGCAGGTCGGATTCAGGTCACTGGTCAACTGCAACCTGGTCAGCAAGTGGTTGTCGAAGGTAATGAACGATTGCGTCCCGGCCAGGCGGTGATCGTGACGAACAAGTAGTGCCAAACGCGATGCGAAAGATCACAGGCCAAGGGTAGATACTCTCCCTCGGGAGAGTCGGCCTCTCAGGGCCGGAGAGGGGACGGGTGAACCCTCCCCTCGCTTTGGCTCGACCCTCCCGCAAGCGGGAGGGTGTCGAAGCCAAGACTTAAGCAATCAAGTGGCGTATCGATAACAACGTGAAGCGATCTTCAGTGATCGTATTTTCTTCGGAAGCAACATGCAACTTATTCACGCATTCGTAACCAATCCAGTCAAAGTCACCGTGGGCGCACTATTGGTATCGCTGTTTGGTGTTGTCGCTCTGACTCGGATGCCGATGCAGCTGACGCCTGAAGTCCAGCGACCAACGATTACGGTGGAAACCCTGTGGCCTGGTGCCAGCCCGCAGGAGGTCGAGCAGGAAATCGTGATGGAGCAGGAGGAGCAGCTCAAGAGTGCCGAAGGGGTTACCAAGATGACCTCGGAAAGTTCGGACTCGCGCGGTTCGATCACACTTGAGTTCCAGGTCGGCACCAACATGGAAGAAGCGCTGTTGAAGATTAACAGCCGACTGCAGCAGGTGCGTGAATATCCCGAAGACGCCGACGAACCGGTAATCACGACTTCCAACGCTTCGGACCGCCCGATCGCCTGGTTTATTCTCAGTTCCCGTCGCCCCAGCGAAGAAGCGTACGACGCGTTTGAAGCCAAGTACCCGCAGCTGAAAGACAAGATCGCACCCAGTCGACGCGCGCACAACGTGGGGTTGGCGATGCTGCGGTTGCGGATGCTGGTCGACGAACATCCAGAGGTCAAGGAGTTGCTTCCGCCGGAAAGCCTGGATGTCGCCAAGTTGCGACGTTTTGCCGAAGACGAAATTGAAGCCCGCTTCGAACGCGTCAAAGGGGTCTCGCAATCCAATGTACTCGGTGGATTGGAAGATGAATTACAGGTGATCGTCGATCCCGAGAAACTGGCCGCGCGACAATTAACATTAAGCGACATGCGGGATGTATTGCGTTCCCAGAATGCGGACACGGCTGCCGGTGATTTGTGGGAAGGGAAACGTCGGTGGGTGTTACGCGTCAACGGTCAGTTTCGCAGCCCCGAGCAGATTGAACAACAATTGCTCAGCGTGGTTGACGGCGCGCCGGTATTTGTTCGCGACGTGGCAGAAGTTCGTTTGGGATTCAAAAAGCCCGACGGGCTGGTACGGCGGTTCGGTGAAAACAGTATCGCGATCAACTGTCTGCGCGAAACCGGAGCCAATGTGCTGGACGTAATGGACGGCTTGAAACAGACGGCCCAGGATGTTGACGAGGGAATTCTGCGGGAGCGTGGATTGCAGTTGATGCAGGTCTACGACGAAACCAACTATATTAATTCTTCGATCAACCTCGTTCAGCAAAACATCTTTATCGGTGGTGCGTTGACGATGATGGTCCTGATGCTGTTCCTCCATCTGGGCGTTCGCACGCTGATCGTCATTCCGTTGATTCTGGCCACCGCATTGGCGTCGGTGTACCTGTCGCCGTGGTTTTTCTTGCTGTGTATGGCGATCATCGTGGGAGCCGGATTCTGGTTTGCCCGCGGTGCGCTGGTTGTCGCGCTGGCGATTCCGACCAGTATCATCGCGTCTTTTCTGGTGATGGGAATGCTGGGAAGATCCCTGAACGTGATCAGTTTGGCTGGTCTGGCGTTCGCTGTTGGAATGCTGGTGGACAACGCGGTGGTGGTGCTGGAAAACATTTATCGTCGGCACGCGATGGGTGAGCCGCCGTTTCAAGCGGCGGTCAAAGGGACCCAGGAAGTGTTGGGCGCGGTCACGGCATCGACGATCACCACCGTCGCGGTGTTCCTGCCGATCGTGTTCGTGCAGGAAGAGGCAGGACAGTTGTTCCGCGATATCGCACTGGCGATTAGTGCCGCGGTCAGCCTGTCACTGGTCGTTTCGATGACGGTGATTCCGACCGCCGCATCCAGGTTGCTCCAGCCCGGAGCGGAACTGACGACCGAGCCTGCCGAGCCTGAATCTGCGGCAAACACGAAAGGCAAACGACGCAACTGGAGCAAGAGGTTCAGCACCGGCCTGCTGTGGCCGATTACTAAACTGGGCGCCGGTTTTTCCCGAGTGATCGTCGCGACCAACGACTGGGTGCAGCGAGGACTATTGCGGCGTGCCGCAGTTGTCGTGGGACTGGTTGGGCTCGCACTGGTTCTCAGCTATTGGCTCTGGCCGAAGGTAGAGTATCTGCCCAGTGGAAACCGAAATCTGGTGTTTGGCATTCTGCTGCCACCACCCGGATATAACCTTGATCAACTGACCAAGTTGGGAGAGACCGTTGAACAGGAATTAAAACCGTATTGGGATATCGATCCTGAATCGGAGGAAGCCAAGAACCTCGAATATCCGGTCATCGGTGACTTCTTTTTCGTCGCTCGAGGCAGGCAAGTGTTCATGGGCATACGAGCCTACGATCCTCAGCGAGCAGGTGAATTGGTGCCGTTGGTGCAAATGGTGGGTTCCAAGATTCCAGGTGCGTTTGCCGTGGCCAAGCAATCCAGCCTGTTTGAGCAAGGGTTGACGGCTGGGCGAACGATCGACATCGAAATTACTGGCCCTGAATTGGAAAAACTGGTTGGTTTGGGCGGTCAGATATTTGGCCAGGTCAGACAATTAATGCCTGACGCGCAAGCTCGACCGGTTCCCAGTTTGGACTTGTCGACGCCGGAGTTGCATATTGATCCCAAGCTGCTGCAGGCTGCGGAGATGGGGTTTACCAGTCGCGATTTAGGGTTCGCGGCCAATGCTCTGGTCGATGGCGCCTATTCCGGAGACTATTATCTGGATGGCAAAAAGATTGATTTGACGATCATTGGTCAAACCGAGTTTGCCGATTCCACGCAGGAGATCGAAGCGTTGCCGGTGGCTACGCCGACCGGGCAACTGGTGCCCCTGGCCGCAGTGGCTGACGTGACTCCCGACAGTGGACCGGAACAGGTTAACCACCGGGAACGAGTGCGGGCGATCACGTTGGAGATTTCTCCACCACAAAATATCGCGCTCGAAGATGCGATGCAGCAATTGCAAACTGAGATCATTGAACCCATCAAGCGAAGCGGTCAATTGACCGGTGGATACCAGATCAATTTGGCTGGGACAGCCGACAAACTGACCAAAATGCAATCCACGTTCCTGGGATCCTGGACCGGTTGGAATCTGGAAAGTATCGGTAGTGTGTTCACCAGCCAATTCGTGTTGGTGATTCTGATTACCTATCTGCTGATGGCCGCGTTGTTTGAAAGCTGGTTGTATCCCCTGGTCATCATTTTGACCGTTCCCCTGGGCGCCGTCGGCGGGATCCTGGGATTGAATCTGTTGAATGTCTATCTGGGTTGGACGGGGCAGATTCCCCAACAGCTGGACGTGTTGACCATGTTAGGGTTCGTGATTCTGGTGGGAACAGTTGTTAACAACCCAATTCTGATTGTTCATCAAAGCCTGAATCTGATGCGAGAAGACCGGCTGCAGCCGCGGGAAGCAATTTTGGAATCGGTCAAGACACGAATTCGTCCGATTTTCATGACCACCATGACGACGGTCCTGGGACTGTTGCCATTGGTACTGTTTCCCGGTTCTGGCAGTGAGCTTTATCGTGGGCTGGGCAGCGTCGTTCTTGGCGGTTTGGTCGTTTCGACCATATTTACGCTGCTGCTGGTGCCAACCTTGTTCAGTCTCACGATGGACGCCAAAGGTGTCGTTTACCGGATGTTGGGCTGGAACTCACAGGCTTCCGTTGCCGGTACGGTATCGCCCGTGCCGGAAGCTTAATTGGCTCAATCCGTAGGCCAGTGTTTAGAAGTTACGGTTTTTTGGAAACCCGACGCGTAAGCGACGGAAAAACACGCAAAGGTGTATCCCTCGCTTACGCGTCGGGTTTCCATTAATTCAACAAGCCCTCACGTGTCGGGTTTCCAATTCCAAGGAAATCCGTTTCCTCCCGAAATCTGGATTTCTAAGCAACGTGGAATTTCAAGCCGCGTCGCCAAGTTTCTCCGGTTACGTTACAATTTTCGGCTTGTATTGGATTCGCCCCAACCGGCGAACCCCGTTTGGCTCGAATTGGAATCCTGTGGATTTCGAACGGGCCAGCCAACTGAGTTTGAATTTTCAGTCGCGGAATCGATCCAGCAAGTTTTGCTGGACCGTTGCGACGCAGCAATGGCTGTCGGTTAACGCTGACAGACCACTGGAACGATATGGATAACCAACCCCAACAGCAACCAGAGTCTGAGGAACAGTCGCAACGGCCGCGAGCCATCAATTGGATGGTGGTCATTATCGTTTTGTTGCTGATGTTTTTGTTGCTCTCCCGCCTGCTGCCTGATACTGGGCAGTCGACCATCAAATACTCCTATTTTCAGAACCTGTTGGAAAACAAGGACTTTGATGGCAATCAGCTGGTTAACGACGAAAATCAGCCTGTCGAAAATGTCATCGAATCTGTCACGATCTATGAAGACCACTTGAAAGGTCTGTTTCGGATTCAGCCTCCGGCTGCTCCGAAGCGGTCGATTGATGGAGAGATTGTCAATCCGGAGCCGGGCGAGAAGTTGGAAAAACGGTTTCGCGTGAACATCTCCCCAGTTTCAACCGAACAACAGGCTGGGCTGGCGAAAGAGTTGCAGGATGCCGGTGTGCAGGAAGTTGCTTTTGCCAAACGCGACAACACCGTCGTTTGGCTGTACGGCATGTTCTTTCTGTTTACCTTCGGTCTGGTGATTTTCATGATGGTTTCGCTGCGTCGTTCGCAAAACCAGATGATGGGAGGCGGTGGATTCCTGTCCAACTTCTCCCGCAGTCCCGCCAAGAAATACGAGGCGGCTGCCGAACCGGTAACGTTCAAGGATGTCGCTGGTCTGGAAGGCGTCAAAGCCGACTTGGGTGAAATCGTCGAATTCCTGAAAGACCCCAGCAAGTTCCAGAAGCTGGGTGGGCGTGTCCCCAAGGGCGCATTGTTGATTGGGCCTCCGGGAACGGGGAAGACGCTGTTGGCTCGAGCGATCGCTGGCGAGGCGGGGGTTCCTTATTTCTCCGTTAACGGTAGTGAGTTTATCCAGATGTTCGTCGGCGTCGGTGCCAGTCGCGTGCGAGACCTGTTTGCGACCGCCAAGGCACAGGCCCCGGCAATTATTTTTGTCGACGAAATCGATGCCGTCGGACGCCAACGGGGCGCCGGTTTGGGTGGCGGACATGATGAACGGGAACAGACCTTGAACCAGATTCTCGGCGAGATGGACGGCTTCCAGGAAAATGATGCGGTGATCGTGATCGCCGCGACCAACCGCCCCGACATTCTCGACCCTGCCCTGCTTCGTCCCGGTCGTTTCGACCGACATGTGACGGTCAGTCGGCCCACCAAAACCGGGCGGCTGGCGATTTTCAAAGTCCATGTCCGGAATGTGCCGCTGGCGGCCAATGTTGACTTGGAAGTGATGGCTCAGGCGACTGCCGGGATGACCGGTGCCGACATCAAAAACCTGGTCAACGAAGCCGCCTTGTGGGCCGCGCGACACGACAAAAAACGTGTCGAAATGGAGGACTTCTACTACGCCCACGATAAGGTGTTGATGGGGGCCAAGCGAGAAGAGGTTCTGACTGAAAAAGAAAAGGAACGGACGGCTTATCACGAAGCCGGACACACCTTGACCGCCTGGAACCTGAGTGGAGCCAGTCCGGTTCATAAGGTCACCATCATTCCTCGCGGTCGTGCCTTGGGGGTAACCCAAATGGTGCCTGACGAAGACCGGATGAACCTGTCGGAACACGATATCAAGGACAACCTGGTCGTGTTGTTGGGCGGCCGAGCGGCTGAACAGTTGATTTATGATGAGTTGACGGTCGGTGCCGAAAACGATCTCGAGCGCGCGACCTCGATGGCTCGCCGAATGGTGACGCATTGGGGGATGAGTAACAAGCTGGGGCCAGTCAGTTACAAAACAGCTGACGAGGATCCTTTTCTGGGCGGTCAAATTCACAAGAACCGTCAATTTTCCGAGCATACCCAGGAAGTGATTGACGAGGAAGTTCATGAAATCCTCGAGTCAGCGTCCAAGGATGCGTTCGACCTGTTGTCTCAGCATCGCGAAGATCTGGAAAAACTGACCAAGTCGTTGCTCGAAAGCGAAGAACTGGATCAGAAACAGATCACGGAGTTGATCGGACCTTCAGTGCACCAAAATGACAAGGACGAACTGGAAGCGGCTCAGGAAAAAGTCGCTGCCGAGCATGAGCAGGACGAAGGCGGAGATGAAGAGCCGTCGTCTTAGTTCGAAGGGGTGACTGGGGGTCATGGTAGCCTCGTTCCGAATAGTTTTGCATCCATTGCGTAGCTAACCGCAGAGACGCTGAGTATACGCAGGGTTCCTTTCAGCGCAGGGTTCCTTTCAGCGCAGGGTTCCTTTCAGCGCAGGCTTCCTTTCAGGTTTCTGCAACTCCCCGTACTCTGCGCCTCTGCGGTTCCAAAACGGTGCAACTTCAACTCGCGCGTCGGGCTTGCATTGGGCTTCGGCACGAATCACCAATTCGCTTCCGCCTTGTTCGGTTCGACCATCTTTTAAAAGCGAGCATGTTATTTTGTTTCGCTACGTTGGCCCAAGCTGCCAAGTACAAGCAGTACCTCGCGGGGATCGACCGAAGGAGGCAAGCCGGTCATTAATCCCGCATGACTGGCATCGGGATTGGCGTCCAGGTGAGCTCGGATGTCACCAATTTTCTCGGGGGGGATGATCCAGCCGGGTTCGATGGGGAGCCCCTGTTCTGCCGCCTGCATCAGGTGACCGTAGACTTCGTTAATTTCGATCTGCCGCGCTTGTGTGACATGCCCCAGCGGCATTCCTTCCGCCAGCAATCGCCAAGTCCAGTAAAAGGATGGCTTGATTTCGTCCGCCGCCGGTAAATCGATGCGGGCGATCTTGGTCTTCGATCCCGGAGCTGCGGCTGGCTCACACGCTTCGCTGTGTATCGCCTGGTCGTTAGTTGACGTTGGAGTTGAAGTTGACGTTGGAGTTGAAGTTGAATTTGGTGGGGCGAGTTCTGGCTGGGCTGATCGCCGTTCCTGGTTGTCAACCGAGTCGGTTTTCAACGTTGCCTGGTGGGAGGGTGCTTCGCTGGTGGCGGTCAATTGAATCGTGTTACCCTCGGAAAGGTTTTCCGTAGCCAAGTCCTGCCGTTCCGATTTGCCTTCATCCGACAGATGCGGCTGCTTGCCTTTCAGTCGAGTCGAGATCGCGGTCACCAACCCGATCGGCATTCGGGTGGTGAGATCCTCAAAGGTGTCACCGGACAGCAATTCCCGTCCCGCATCGGAAACAACCGTCGTGGGACGAAATTTGGTGGTTTCGACTTGTTGGATGTAACCTTGGGAAATCAGAAACTCCATCAAGTCGGTGACATCGGATTGGCGCAGGCCACGCAGCAAGCCGAACGTTGACAGCCGGTTCAAGCCCAATTGTTTGACTTTGCGATTCGAAGAACCGGTCAACATTTGAGCGACCAGGGTTTTGCCGATCCGGCCATGGGTCCGGGCTGTGCCACTGAGTGCGACCTGGGCGGCGTACAGGCAAGCGCCGGCATCCCCGAACGGTTTGTTGGACGTTTTGGCTTGGGGATTGCGGTTGCAGTTGTCGCAGTTGTTACATCGTTTTCGATCCGGATCGCCGAAATACTCGAGGATTTCCAGTTGCCGGCACCGACGCGTGGTGGCAAATCGGATAACACTTTCCAGTTTCTCGTATTCGGCTTGTTGGCGTTTGGCGAGTTCGGCGAAATCAATGTCCAGGTCCGAGAAACGCTTTCTCCGGTCCAGCACGTGGACTGCCCTGCCCCGAAATGGCGGGACGTAATCGATCATTGGCAGTTTCACCAGATTGCGAATCGCCGCCACCACCGCATCCCACTTCATGTCCAGCTGTTTGGCCAGTCGTTCAGGTTGGAACATCACTCGTTCGCCACGCAGATCGCCAACGATGTTTTCCAGTCCCCGCAATACGTGGCGTTGTGTGCTGGCGTTTCGCGGTACCATGTCAATCAGCGTTGGCAGGTCGGAATCGATGCGAATCCCGGCGGTGTTTTGGCGACTGTCGAGGCGTTCGATCGCGCCGGCTTTTTCCAACAGGTTTTCGCAAGTCGCGATCCCGTTGGTCCCCAGGCTGAGCCCCAATTCATCTTTGACTTCCTGCAACGTCATTTCGATTGGATCGTGCGGGATGGAGCACAAGTAGTTGTAGACTTCTCGAATTGCTTCCCGCGAGGGGTAGGCGTTTTCGATGAAGAATTCCTGGATGAATTTATCCTGAAAGGAATACAGCATCAGGCAGTGGGATGGTTTTCGGTCTCGACCGGCGCGACCCGCCTCCTGGTAATAGGCTTCGATGCTGCCAGGCAGGTTATAGTGGACCACGAATCTTAAATCAGACTTGTCGATTCCCATGCCGAATGCGTTGGTGGCGACGATGATTTCAATGTCGCCTGCCATGAATTTTTCCTGGACCTGACGCCTGGTCGCGGCGGGAAGCCCCGCGTGATAAAACGCGATCGAGCGATCAATTTGATCTTCCAACAGTTCGACCAGGTGTTCGCAGTTCTTGCGAGTCGACGCGTAAATGATGCCGCATCCGGCGTGGTCGGAAAGAAATTCCAGCAGTTCCCGGTCTTTATCGGTATTCGCTTTGGGCGATTTGACACTGATGGTCAGATTGTCCCGGGCGAACCCTGTGACGAACCGTGACGGATTGTCCAGTTGCAGCACGTCGGCGATATCATCTTGTACCAGTCGCGTTGCAGTGGCGGTCAAGGCAACGGTTTGCGGATTTCCCAGTCGTTGTCGAAACCGGCCCAGTCGCGCGTAGTCAGGCCGAAAGTCGTGCCCCCATTGGCTGATGCAATGGGCTTCGTCAACAGCCAACAACTGGACTGGCGTTTTCTGGACCGCCCGCATGAATGAACTGCTGCGTAGTCGTTCGGGGGCAATGTAGACCAGTTTGTACTGCCCCTGCACCATTCCCGAGATCCGGTTTTGCTGTTCGTCGGGAGAAAGCGTACTGTTGATGAACGTGGCCGGGATTTCTCGCTCGGTCAACGAGTCAACCTGGTCTTGCATCAAGGCGATCAACGGCGAAATCACAATGGTGACACCGTCACGAGCAATGGTCGGCAGCTGAAAGCAAAGACTTTTGCCCCCGCCGGTAGGCATGATGCAAAGCGTGTCCCGACCTGAAATAATAGCATCGATCACATTTCGCTGGCCGGGTCGAAACGACTCCAGCCCGAAGTTGGCGAGCCATTGGTCGGGTTGGTAGGTGGATTCGGTCACGCGAAAACAACGTTAGACTGGTGAAGCGGTCCGTCGGACGACGGTTACCCGGCTGGTGATTCGATCAGTCGATATTAAACGGTGTCGATTATAAAACGACTCCACCCAATCGAGAACCCACACGTTTCAGGACGGCATTCATGATCTCTGTCGAGCATTTGACAAAAACGTTTCGAACGGCCACGGATGACATTCGTGCCGTGGATGACGTTTCCTTTCAGGTCAATGCTGGTGAGGTGTACGGGCTGCTGGGGCCCAACGGCGCTGGTAAAACAACTTTGATGAGAATGGTGCTCGGGTTGCTGAAGCCTGATCGCGGCAGGGCTCAAATCGATGGCATCAGCAGTCTGGAAAGCCCCGATCAATTGAAACGTAAAGTCGGATTCGTATCGGCGTCGGCGGGCGTGTACCAGTGGCTGACCGGACGGGAGATGCTGTCGTTTTTTGGCGAAATCTATGGCGTCGCCGATTCGGTGTTGGCCGAACGGGTTGATACCTTGGCCGAGATACTGAACTTGCAGGGTTTTCTAGATCGCGGGTGCGCGACGCTGAGCACCGGCCAGAAACAGCGGCTCAGTCTGGCTCGAGCATTGATCCACGATCCGCCGGTGATGATTCTGGACGAGCCGACGCTGGGCCTGGATGTTGTCGGTAGCCAGGTCATATTTGACTATATCGAACTGCTTCGAGATCGCGACAAGTCAATCATCCTGTGTACTCACCGCCTTGAGCAGGCGCAGCGGGTGTGTACTCGTTTCGGATTGTTGCATCGCGGTCAGATGGCACTCGAGGGAACCCTGTCCGAACTTTGTGAGCGAACTGGCAAGTCCGACCTGGTAGAGATGTTCGTTGAATTGTTAGACCGCCCCGGACTGATGCCACAACAGGCTGCAACGACCTGAAAATCAAACTCAAGAGACTCAATACGTTGTCGAACCAAATTGAAAACTCGAACCCAGCTGGGGACTTGAAATCTGCCAGCCGCAAGTTTCGCATCAATCGGTTGGTGCTGAAGGAACTGCGGGAAACGTTGCGCGACCGGCGAACGATTGTGACCCTGATCCTGATGCCGTTGTTGGTCTATCCAGCACTCAGCCTGGTGTTCCAGTCGTTTCTTCGTTCGCAAGTGGGACTGCTGGGAGATGGTCAGCCGATCCAATTAAGATTGGTTTACTCTGGCAGCCTTTCCGAAGCAGAGACAAACCGACAATTGGGCGAGTATCGCAATGCGATGGTTCAGTTGCAACGGATGGAGCGTGAGCAAACTGCCGCGTCGGCTGATCTCGAAGAGGCGTCCGATTCGTCGATCGAATCGGCCGCCGCAGCATCCACTGGGTTGCCAGAGTTTGCCGATTTTCAAAAACACGAATGGTTTTATCTGCCGGCAGATGCCGAGGACTCTATCGAGCAAATCGTTGAACTGGGCGGTGCCGATGTGGGAGTCCGATTTGGCCCAGGGGCAGATTCAAAAGAAGACGCCAACGGCGATGAAGGTCTGCTGGGGTCTGTCGAATTCATCCACCTGGACCAGGGGCGTTCTGGCTTGGCCGCGTTGTATCTGACCGAGCTGACCGAAAAGCTGAACCAGTTTGATCTTCGCCGCCGGTTGCGATTGGTCGGAATGCCGACCGCTCCGGCGGTTGGGATTGAGCAAACCGTGGTGGGGGAATCCGACGATGCGGGCGGCGGCCGCGTTCCGCTGGCCTCGATCGTCCCGCTGATCCTGGTGTTGATGACGATTACCGGTGCCGTCTACCCGGCCATTGATTTGACTGCCGGCGAGCGCGAACGGGGAACACTGGAAACGCTGATGGCCGCGCCGATTCCACGGTTTGGGATTTTGCTGGCCAAGTTTGTGGCAGTACTGACGGTGGCGATGATGACGGCGGTGTTGAACATCATCGGCATGTTTGCGACGGTGTGGGTGTTCCAGTTGGACAAGCAGCTGGGGGGCGGCCTGTTTGGATTCGATGTGATGATCCAGATGTTGCTGTTGCTGGTGTTATTCGCCGCTTTCTTCTCGGCCGTGCTGCTGGTGGTCACCAGTTTTGCGAAGAGTTTCAAAGAGGCCCAAGTCTATCTGATCCCTGTCATCCTGTTGTCGCTGGGCCCAGGATTGTTAACCCTGTCGCCGGGAATGGAGTTGGCTGGGATTAACACCATCTGCCCGATGATCAACATTCTGTTGTTGGCCCGTGATGTGATCAACAACGAAGTGCATTTTTTGCCGGCGGTGGTCGCCATTCTGTCGACCCTCGTTTACTCGGTGCTGGCCATTCGCGTGGCGGCCAGCATTTTTGGTTCCGATGCGATGTTGTTTGCCGACAGTAGTAGTCTGGTTGAGCTTCTGAAACCGGCGCGGCAGTCGCGGCGGTTGGTGCCTTTGGCGGCGACAATGTTGTGCCTGTTGTTGCTGGTGCCGTTGAATTTTGCTTCCGTTGGATTCCTGAATCGTTTGCCGATGGAGAACGCCTACGATCTGCAGTTCCGGTTTGGGATGATGGGGTTGTTTCTATTCCTGATGTTTTTATTGCTGCCTACGCTTGTCGCCCGGCATCAAAATGCCTCCTTTGTTACCGGATTCGGGTTGAAATCGCCCCGAGCCATTTTCTGGTTGGCCGGACTGATGCTGGGAATCAGCCTGTGGCCGATCGTGATGTGGTTGACCACGGTCTGGTCCGAGATTTACGGTAGTCTGTCAGGTGCGGACGCCGCTGGCGACTGGCACAAACGACTGGTCGAATTGTCGTCCAAATATGTCGCCATGTTCAAACAGATTTCGCCGTGGATGATTGGCATCGTCTTTGCGATCGTTCCGGCACTGTGTGAAGAGTGGTTTTTCCGGGGCATGTTGTTGCGGACGTTGTTGGGACGCGGCAAATCAGTAGCGTTGGCCGTCGTACTGTCGGCGGTTTTGTTTGGTGCGTTCCATACGATTTCCAACAGCGTGATCGCGATCGACCGGTTAATTCCAACCACATCGGTAGGACTGATATTGGGTTACCTTGCCTTTAAGTCAGATTCGATTTGGCCCGGTGTCGTGTTGCACGCGCTTCATAATTCGTTTGTCGTGTTCCTGGCAACCTATCAGGAAAAGCTGGCAGAATATTCCTGGTTCCCGGCGGAACAGGAATCGGTGCCGGTCAGCTGGGTCTTGACGGGGGCAGCCATCGCCTGCGCGGCGTTGACGATGGTCATTCTGGCGAAACGCGATGCCGATGCAGTGGGGGCGGAGCCGGCTGGTATCGACTTTGAGCGATGAGAGTTTCGGTTTGGGGTTTGTGAACGTCGATATTAGGTAAGCTCCCAATTCGAAACGCATAAATAGAAAGATGGACCAGAGATCGGTTGCGGAAAAGCAAAACCACAGAGGTCACAGAGAACACTGAGTTTGTGAGCAGGCTCTCTGTGCCCTCTGTGTCTCTGTGGTTATTATTCGTTTGATCCTGCCAAAGCTGCTACCTTTTTTCGAAGAGATATCGGCCGATTGGCGACCAAGGTTTGAATAAAAACTTACCAGCAACGTTGCCAGTAAAGTGAAACGATACGGATCCGACAATTGGTAGAATAGAGAGCCTTCCCTTAAACTTCATCCATGTCTGGCCGATGACGAAAAATTCGCGGAATCGATTTCTTTTTCCAGTCGGTGATTGGCTGTTGATATTAGTAGCGGTGGTGTTGAGCGGTGGGCGGCCCGCGATTGGGGCAGGTTGGTTTCAAACGACCCAACCGAAACCGGTGAGCGATGCCAGGTTTATCGTCGCTGATGGATTCCAGATCACCGAAGTTGCGGGGCCGGATCTCGCGGACGACATCTATAGTTTGACAGTCAGTGATTCGGGCAAAATCTGGGTCAGTGGTCGAGCCTATCTCAAACAGTTGGTCGACTCCAACCAGGACGGCATTTTTGAATCGGCTGTTCAAGCTGCTGCGGTTCCCAAAGATGGCGCTCAGGGTTTGTTGGTCGAGAAACAGCAAAACTGGTTCGTTGGTGATGGCGGATTGTGGCGTTGGCAGACTGACGCAGATCAGCCTGAAAAAGTGTTGTCGATCAAAACGGGCGGCGAGCACACTGCGCATGCGGTCAGGCGCGGTCCGGATGGCTGGTTGTATTTGTTAGCGGGAAATCAGACACCGATTTTGCCGAAGTATTTCGACGATCTCGATTCACCGGTCAAGGAGCCGCGGGCTGGATTTTTGATGCGGATTTCGCCCGACTTGAAGCGCCGGCAGATTGTCGCCCACGGATTTCGCAATGCCTACGATTTCGACTTCAATCGTGACGGCCAGTGTTTCGTTTACGATAGCGACGGTGAACGCGACATCGGTTTACCGTGGTATCGTCCGACCCGCGTTTTTCGGGTGCGACCGGGAGACGATGCCGGTTGGGTTGGCGTGGGCTGGAAACGGCCCGCCAATTTTTTCGACATGCCACCCTTGGTAGGACAGCTCGGACGCGCAAGCCCGACCGGCGTGGTCGTTTGTAAGTCACCTGGATTCCCACCCGAATTTCGCGATGCCGTGCTGGTTGGCGACTGGACGTTTGGTCGCCTGGTCGTATTCAAGCGTTTGAGTAACGGGCAGTACGACGAAGGCAGGGTGTTGGTTCAGGCGAAACCGGGCCATGGTTTTGCAATCACTGATCTGGAGTTTTCGGCTGACGGTGATTTGCTGGTCAGTGTCGGCGGCCGAGGGACGCAAGGAGCCGTCTTTCGAGTGGCATGGGCAGGAGCGAAGCAGGGAG
>CAZJEK010000042.1:0-24456 GCA_964545005.1 uncultured Pirellulaceae bacterium | reverse complement strand
TTCAGGAAACAGCTATCGCTCAAACCCTCGACCTGATTGCCCGTGATGACCAGTCCGGTTTAGCATTGCAAAAACGCCGGGGCGAAATCGACAAGGCCATTACAGCAGCCAAGGTCAAACTCGCCAAAGCCGAACAGGTGCTCGACAGTGTCCAGCATCGAGTTGCCCAGTTTCGTGAAGAACTGCAGCACCACGAATTGACCCATCGACGGCTGGTTGAGCAAGCCGAAACGGATCAACAATCGGCAGTGACTGCCCACGACGAGATCAAACGAGCCAACGAATCGTTGGCGAAACTGCGACAGGAACTTGAATCGATCACGGACCAGATCGAGACCCAATCGGCTCATAAATCAGACATGGATGCCAAACGTCGCCGACTGGCAACGGAACTGAAAGGGCGACAGGATCAGCAGCGCCTGGCCCATCAAAAAATCCATCAGTCACAGATCCAGATCGAACAATTGTCGCTGCAGCGAAAGCAATTGGCCGAACGGATGCGAGACGATTACGACATTGATATTTCGTCTGCCGATGCGAACGAGGATCCGGCCAGCGAGGAAGAATTGCAGCAACGTGAACAGATCGAAGCTGAAATTTCCGAGCTGCGGAACAAGTTGGGTTCGATTGGCTCAGTCAACCTGGACGCATTGCAGGAGCTGGAAGATCTGGAATCCAGATATCTTTCGATGGACGAACAGTACCAGGATCTGGTGCAGGCCAAAGAAGCCCTGGAGCGGATCATCAAGCGGATTGATAACGATAGTCGTCGTTTGTTTGTGGACACGCTGGAAGCGATCCGAACCAACTTTCAAAAACTGTTCCGCCAGACGTTCGGAGGAGGCAATGCAGATATCGTACTCGAACCCGATGTTGATCCATTGGAAGCGGGCGTTGAAATCGTCGCCACGCCTCCCGGAAAACCGGAATTCAGTAACAGCCTGTTAAGTGGCGGTGAAAAAGCCTTGACGGCAGTTTCGCTTTTGATGGCAATCTTTCAGTTTCGGCCCAGTCCGTTTTGTGTCCTGGACGAAGTGGATGCGCCGTTCGACGAAGCCAATATCGGCCGCTTTATTGACGTATTGAAAAGCTTCCTCGGATGGACCAAGTTTGTCATCGTGACCCACTCAAAAAAGACGATGACCGCAGCGACAACCCTGTACGGAATCACGATGCAGGAGTCGGGCGTTTCCAAACGGGTCAGTGTCCGATTCGAAGACGTCAGTGAAGACGGTCAGATTTCAGAAGACGCAATTCGAAGATCGGACGACGATGCGGCGTGATTTGAGGGGGGAGGCTGGAGGCTGGAGAATTTGAGATTTGAGATCTCGTGAATCTCAAATCTCATTCCGGATTTTTCCCGTCATCGACAGGCTCTTCAAACGTCGGTGCCGGCGGTTCATCAAAGTCATCCACATCGGAGTAGTCGTCCAATCGTGGCAAATCTTGCCGAATGTCAACATCGGCGGTGAAGGAAGACTGTAAGTCCGACAAACCCTGCCGGAATTGCTGGTAGCTACGGCCGAAATTCCGAGCCACCTCGGGTAACTTGCCACCGAATAATAGCACGGCCACGATACCAACGATGACCATTTCGAAACCGCCGAGTGATCCGAACATCGTGTACGTTACTCGTTTTCGCTTTGGTCAGTAATCGTAGGATCGGTCGGCTTTTCCTTGATGCCGGCCTTGAATTCGTTGACGCTGCGACCGAGATTGCGCATCAAACCGGGAAGCTTGGCGCCTCCAAAGAGGAGCACAAAAACCCCCATGACCAGTAATAACTCGGGCCAACCCAAACCAAACATATTCTTAACTCATCGTGGGATCTTGAAAGTGGCAATGGCGTCGTGGACACCATGCGGATTGATCTCTGCCAAGGACAATTCAATACGTCTTCGCCCTGTCAGCAGCTTCAGCTTCTATTCTAGGTCAACTCAGACCAGGGGACAATCCAAAACAGGGTCACTTGATGATCGGCGTCGCGATCCAGTTAAACGGCTGGTTTTCGTGATCGTGAACGGATTCACCGCCTGGCAGTCTCGCACTATCTTCTGGCCATCGAGCGGCGATCGGCGGCCGTCTTGGTATACCCGTACTGCCGATAGCCGTACGGGCCCGAGTAATGGTATGTTTTCTGGTCGCCACGTTTCAATCCGTTGACGACCACTCCCCCCAGTTTGACGCCGGTTGAATCGATGATTTCCCGGGCCCGAACCGAATTCGTCCGGACGCCATTGCGGATCTTCATCACCAGCAAACACAAGTCGACATGCCCCGAAACGATACTTGGATCGGTCACCGCCAACAGCGGCGGCGTGTCGATCAGCACAAAGTCAAACTGTTCCCCAAAGTGTTCGAGAATAGCGGCGTATCGAGCTGATGTCAGCAATTCGGCAGGGTTGGCCGGAACTGGACCGGAGGTCACGACGGACAAGTATTCGGGTTGGACAACCTGGACAGCTTCCTGGGGGTCGACTTCACCGTTGATGACCGACGTCAAACCGATATCGTTTGACAAACCAAACAGCCAATGTTGGACAGGTTTACGCAGGTCGCAATCAATCACCAGCACCCGCCGACCGGATTGGGCGATCGATGCGGCGAGGTTGGAAACGGTCGTCGATTTCCCGTCGCCCGGAATCGGGCTGGTAACCTGGATAATTTTCGCACCTGATTGCTGGGCCTGGAAAAAAACTGCGGTCCGAATCGCGCGGTAGGATTCCGAGTGTTGAGAAGCCGAATCGTGAATCGTCACAACTTCCGGCTGGACCTTCGAGAATTGCTGATTCAATTTGTTTTTTCTTATCCTCGGAAATTGCGTCACATGTCCGATCACACGACTGTTCAGCAATTCGGAAACTTCATCCGAGGAATGGAACGTCTTTTCCGCAATGTCTTTCAATCCGGCGAATACCAGTCCCAGCAGCGATCCCAGAAACAATCCTGCAGCGAGGCTGATCGGCAGACTGGGAGCAGACTGGTCAGCCCTGGTGGGAGGGTCAATCTCTTGCAGGTTTCGCCACAAATGTTTCTGATAAGCATTGATTTCATTCAAGCGTTCCAGGATCGTATTGCAGGCCAGTTCCAGTCGCTCGCGTTCGCGTTTCTTGGCGTTCAGCGATTCGACTAACGCAGCGACGCCACTTGATTCCTGTTGTTCTTTTTTGATCGATGCCCGCAGGCTGGTTTCCTCTGCCGTCAGCAGGTCCATTTTTCGCGACGCCTGATTGATGAATTCAGCCACCAGCGACTGTTGGTCAACTTCCCCCGTTTCGGGATCGACTTTACTGCCGGAGCCACGAATTGCAGACAGTTCCTGCATCCGCATTTTCTCGACCATCTCGATCTGCTTGCGGACTTTGCGGAGTTCCGGGTGATCGCTACCGTACTGACTAAGCAGATCCTGTTCGAGGACCTTCAGCTCCAGGAACTGGTCATGAGTGGCAACGTAGGCGCCAAAGGAAGTGTTATTGGACTCCCGCAGCATTTCGACAATCATGCTGTCCAGATCCTTGCCGACATCGGCATCTCTTTGCACCGTTGCAATTTGGGCTTTCAGCTTGTTTTTTTCGCGAGTTAATTCGTGCAAATCCTTCATCATCATACTCATTTGCATCTGATGGGGATTGATGACGTTTCCTCCTTCAACGACCAGCAGTTCTGGGCTGGCCATCAATGACTGAATCTGCTCTTCCACATGGGCTAATTCAAGTGACATTTCACCGTGGAACTTTTTCAACAACTCCGCTGATTCTCCCCCAATCGTTTCCGTTGTTGATTTGATATAGCCTCTAAAAGAATCGATAACCGCCGCCAGAATCTGGCGGCATTCTTCCGGATTAGGACCTTGGAAGCGCAGCTGAATGATGCCGGAATTGGACTTCGTATCGGCAGGCTTGGCGACCAAGGCGTCCTGATTGTTGCGCAGGTAGGCCAGCGGATCCTCGATGTCCTGAAAGGTTTCCATCTCCTCGAACTTGCCGGCTTCGATTGCCGGTCCGAGAATACTGGTGCTCTTGAGCGTGACCAGGTACTTTTCAATCGTCGATTCTGTATTGAACAGTTCTTCGCTGGTGTTGACCGAAGGTGCGTTTTTCTCGTCCACCAGAATCCGGGCTTCAGACTGATACAACTTTGGAGCTTTGAAAAAGTACAACAGGCCCAACCCAACCCCGAGGATCACGAAAAAATTGATGATCCAGAATTTCCGTTTGATCAAATCAAACAAATCCAGGTTGTATCGATCCATCACTCGACCTGGCGCGGCGTATTGAGGCGGCCCGGGTTGCCCCAGAGGCTGATTGGAACGGTCGACGTTAATGATAGACATGTTGGGTGTCCGTTTAATCAGGCGAATGGCCAAGGGATGGGCCAAAGCGTCAAGCGTTGTCGTTGTCGGATTGGGATGTCGTCGTTGGCCGATCCGGCGAAGCCTGGTTGGCTTTCCGGTCGGCGCGAACTCGCCGGATGCGACCTTCTATCTGAGGGTAAATCGGACTGGGGCGTGACTGGCATTCCAGGTATGCAAGGATTGCTTCATCGTATCTCCCCAGCATGTGTAGGCATTGAGCGTAATGGAACCGCCAAACCACCTGGTCGGGTTCCAAATCAAGGGCACGTTGATAGTTTTCAGCGGCTTGATCAAACCGTTCACTCAGCCGATCAATTTCCGCTTGGTAATAGAAAGACTCGGGTTTGGACAGTGATTCTTGAACCTTGCTGAGGACCTGTTCAGTATGAATTAGCAACAATCTTTTGGGAAGGATCAACTGAGGCCGCAAAAAGTATTTCTTGACGATACCAATCAGCGCATCCGGACTCTGCGGCAGAACCTGTTCGAACAACAATTGCATGCTCAAATCAGTCATCGCCAACTCGACGATCGGTTTTTCGAAGGCGTTGGTCGCCGGTTTGGACAAGCACGCTGACCAAAGCTCAGCGGCCCGTGCCTGGCGGCCCTGGTTCAAAAACAGGAAACCCGCGTCAAACAGGCGTTGAGCACTTGGAAACGGTTGATTCAGCGAGGCATCGAGAAATTCGGTTTCCCGTTCGGGTTCGTAGAGGGGTGCCAATTGGGCGAGTCGGAGCTCGGTTTTGCCCCGTGGCAAGCGTTCTGCAGCCAACCGGTAGGCATCAAACGCTGGAGCAAGGTATGACGCAACTGCGTCGTCTGAAATCAGCAATTGAACGATATCGAGTTCGTGGTTTCGCCGCCCCAAATGGATTTCTCGGTGAAGTGAAGCCAGGGCTGACGAAGCCCAAATCTGTTCCGGCGAATATGCCTCCCAAAACTGTTTTTCCTCCATGGAAACATTAGCCGCGTGCAATGCCTGCTGAATTTCATGGTTAAGCTGGTTGGACTTTGTTTTGCGATATCGCAAAACCAGCAACTCGCCCAATTGGTGGAATGCTTCGGCGTCATCCGGCCGACATCCAATCGCGTGCTCGAGACAGGACTGTAGTTGATTCAACGACCGAGTTCGCAATATCAGATCGGAAGGATTGCGATGCTCCTTGGCCAGTTCGATTTGGCGGCGAGCCCAACGAACGGACTCGATGGCCTGGGACTCGTACAATCCCCAGCCAGTGGCAATCAGCAGACTTAGCGCCATCACCAGCAGGACAGCTTGTTGAGCCAGTGGATGCTGGTGCTCAACGATGTCACGCTTGACAAACGAATGACGTCCGACCAGGCCGCCAGCAAATACCGCGAACAAGACCATGTTGGCGGGCTGTAATATTCCAAAGTCGAAGAAACAGGCGACCGCCGTACCAACGATTCCGGAAGTCCCGGCAATCCCCAGTGAGCGATCGAACGGATCTGACTGACGAATTAAGGCAAGACCGGAATTCAGCATCAACACCAGTGCAATCAACACACAGGCCAGACCGACAACTCCCAACTCGGCGAATATTTCGAGGTAGGCGTTTTCAGCGTGGGCATAGACTCGATCGGTGTCAAAGGTTTGATAATAGGGAGAGACCAGGCGATAGGTTCCGGCTCCAGCTCCCCACATCCAAGCAGATTCGAACATCGGTCGCATATCGTTCCAATGCTCAAGGCGAGGTGTACTTTCCTGAGCAATTAGCGTCAGGCTTTCCATCCGACCGGCAAAGGCCGCCAGTTGGTCGGTGAATCGCAGAAACACAAAGCCGCTGATAATGACGAGTACGCCCAATACGACTGCCAGCCAGCGTCGCTCACGGCTGAAAGCAAACCCGGCGACCACTAACATCAGAACCATCGCCAGCAGACCGCCGCGAGACAAAGAAACGAAAACTCCGGCAACGATTACCAACAGCCCCAGCCACGAGTACAAGTGTCGTGACTCAAGTCTGGCCAGCACTTCCGTGACGCCGCTGAGTAGCTTGTTCTTCCGCAGGTAAATGGGTTGACTGTCGATGATCAGTTCTGGTTCGGCGAACCTGGTTGCCCGCCAATGCAACAACTGTCGGGCGACCAGGAAGATGGCTCCAGCCAGACTGGTCAGCAGCATTCCGGCCGCATTGTTCCGATTGACAAACGATGCGAATGCTCGACCTCCATTCAACAATTCGTAGCGCCAGTAAATCTGACCGTTCCAGGCGACTGCCTGCAGAATTCCCAGGAACGCGACACCGACACCGACCAAGGCTAACGCAAACATCACCACGTGAATTTCGCGGCGCCGCTGCAACAGGAAGGTACAGGAGACAAAGGTTGCGACGCCAATCAGGAAATCGACCAGCGACTCACGGGTAGCGGCAGGGTAAATGGAAATTGAGTTCCTTGATTCCATTCCCAGCGAACCATTGGGCGGTTGGTAGAGAACTGGCCAGGAACCGGCCCAGCCCAGAAACGGCACTGTTTGAAACGCCGTCCAGCCCAGTCCCAAGGCCGCGATTCCCAGTAGCGCGAAGTGGATTTTTTTGATCGACATTTGACCCCGATAGACCTGGATTGCCGCGATTGCGAGCAACATGCTGGAAACCGCTAAAAAAGCAGTTCGGGCAAACGGATAATTGCCTGCGACCGGCCAGGGAGCTGCCAGGACTAGAATTGAAATCAGGAGGGTCGAAATGACGATCATCATGGCGGCGACGCGAAAAAGTCGATCTCGTCAGTTTAGACGAAACTCTGAAATTACCGGATCAAATCGGCATATGGGTATAAAAACCCGGATGGAAGGGGGATCTGGTGGGGATGGCTATTTTCCAGCGAATTTTAGGGATTTTGGGGGAACGACGTTGTCGGCAGTGCCACGCTGGGTAGACTTGTGAGCGTCGTGGAATCGTTTTTCACCGAGAGTTTACAACCTGAAAGTAGCTTTTTCATGTTCCGCCCACACTTATTTTTGACTGCAGTTTTGGTGGCGTTTTGCTCTTTCGGCTCCCTTGCCAACGCGCAGGAAACCGAAACTGAAAACGCAACTCCGACGCCGGTCAAGATGACGCTGGATGCAGGTGGAAATTTGACCGGCAAAGTTTTCGCCGATGTTGATGGCGAACAGCAACCGGTTGAAGCCAAGCTGACTTTGATTCGCGAAGGCGTCACGGTAAAGTCAGTATATGCTGACGAACAGGGATCATTCAGCTTCGGCAATGTTGCCCCTGGAAAATACGCTGTCAGCGGATCGGCTGCCAACTATGTCGGTCTGTCACCGGTTACCGTTGTTGCGCCTGCCGCTGCACCAGCACTTGCTCCTGCGGCTAACAACTTCGTACTGTCGTCACCTTCGTATGGCAGCTACGCTCCATCTGCAAGCTGCTCGACTTGCAGCGGCGGTTACGGTGGCGGCGGATTCGGAGGCAATCGCTTCCTGGGTGGCAACCGACGCCTGCTCAAATTGGGCTTGATCGGAGGAATCGTGGGAATCGCCGTTTCAGGCGATGACGATGAAGAGATGAGCCCGATTGAATAGCCGTCGATACAATTGAAAACACCAAAACGCTTGCCCATTGGCAAGCGTTTTTTTTGAGGGTACGACGCTCCGAATCGCTTCAGAGGATGTCTACGACTCGTTTAGAAGTTGCACTATCGCAGTTTTTAATTGGAAATGGAAACCCGACGCGTGAGCGAGGGCTACACCGTTGCGTGTTTTTCCCTCGCTTACGCGTCGGGTTTCCAAAACTGTGCAACTTCTAAACGGAGAGTCGAGCTACGTGCCCTCCTCATCCTTCTTCTGCGCCGCTACAACATAACTCCGAACGCCCAACGGCTGACCAGTGGTTTGTGACACAACGTTGACAGACATGTTGGCGACGCCTGGGCCAAATCGTTTTACTCGCTCAAAATCCGTCGGCATTTGACCACCTGTGAAAACTTATTCGGTTGCTGAATCGCAATCTTCGCTGTGGCCGATGCTTCGACTCGGTGCGCCTGCCTTGGCAGAAGAATTCCTGGTCTTGATGGTGGCCTGGACGGACTGGTTTTTAGCCAGCCGGTATTTTGCTGAAGATGGGGACGCCACCAAAGCTGCGATGGGGCTGATGGCGTACCTGATGTGGCTGATTCCATGCTGTTTTTCAGTGGTTGCGATTGGGGCAACGGCTTTGATTGCGAGGTGGACGGGAGCCAACGATTTTGAACGTGCATCAACGGCTGCGAATCAGGCTTACCTGGTTGCAGGTGGATTTGCGATTGGACTGACCGCCTTGGTTGCCTGGCAGGGACAGCCGTTCATTGAGTTGATGCAGTTGAAGGGGGATTCGGCGGATTACGCGTATCGCTATTTGTCCGTCATCACCGCCGTGATCCCCATGATCATGTGCTCTCAAATCGGAGCGGCCTGCCTGCGCGGAGCGGGCGATACGATTTCAGGTTTTCTGGTCAAAATTATCGTCGTGATCACGAACATCATCGTCAGCACTCTATTGGTAACTGGTTGGGGGATCATGGAGCCGCTCGGATGGAATGGGCTGGCGATCGGAACCGCGGCCGGCTACACCGTGGGTGGTGCTGTACTGACTGCATTATTGGTTTTTGGCCGAGCAGGATTGCAATTGAAATGGGCACAACTTTGTCCTGATCGAGAGATCTTGCGAAAGATGTTTCGGATTGGACTGCCAGGCGGATTCGACATCGGCGCGTTGCTGTTCAGTCAATTGCTGTTTCTGGGAATCATCAACTCGTTGGGCGATACGGCCGCAGCCGCGCATGGATTAGCAGTTCAAATTGAGGCTTGCGCTTTCTTGCCGGGAGCCGCATTCCAAGTTGCAGCGGCGACCATCGCCGGACAGTATATTGGCGCCAAACAACCGCGACGGGCCTCGATCGGAGTACTGCAATGCCTGGCTGCCGGTGGCTTCATCATGCTGGTGGCTGCGATTTCCGTATATTTTTTCGGGGAGCAAATCGCATCCTTTTTCACTGGAAACCTGGAAGACCCGACGACATCGAACGCAGCAGCGCTATTAAGGATTATTGCCGTTGCCCTCCCCAGCTTGGCGGTGGTGATGATTGTCAGCGGAGGATTCCGAGGCGCGGGCGATACCGCGTGGCCATTTTTCTTTACCGTGCTGGGTTTTTTTGCAATCAGAATCCCGCTCGCGGCGTGCCTGAGTTTTGAAACCATTTCCCTCCCGCTGACTGACTGGCAGATCTCCGGCTGGGGGCTGGGAGTGATGGGAGCCTGGTATGCCATGGCTACTGATTTGGTCATTCGCAGCTTGGCGATCTTAGCGCGGTTTATCCACGGTGGCTGGCGAAACGTCGAAATCTAGAGGGTTGCGCGATAGCTACAAATTGTTTAGCTTCACCCGCGTCAGATGGTGGCCCAAACACCAATATTCTTTAGCCACGGTAGTGGCGACAGCAGTTAGCTCACGGCGTGAGGGCCTGTTGATTTAGTCGTAAGGGAAACCCGAAGCGTGAGCGAGGGCTACACAAGTGCCGCCCGAAGGGCGGCTTCTCCTCACTTACGTTTCGGGTTTCCATTAAATCAACAGGCCCGTGCACCGTGGGCTAATCGCTGCCGTCCCTAACGGGACTATTTGCTTTCAATGTCTCCAGTTCGGCAATCTTCTGTTTCAATTCTGAACTTCGTGGCTGTTCCGGATAGTCCCCAACGAACTCCTGGGCGACCGAAATTGCCGCTTCCAGTTGCCCTTGTTCTTCGAGGATCTTCATCAGCCCAGTGGCGGCAGTGAAATATAACGAAATCGCCTCGGCCCACTGTGGTTCATCATCGAGAATTTTTTGGACTTCCTTGACAGCGGCCTGGTACTCGTTGACAGCATTCAAAAAATCCTCGGATTGGTAGTGCACGAAACCCTTGTTCGCGATCACGCGACACGCCGCCATTCGGTTCCAGAGTCGTTCCGGCTGGGCCTCAATCGCGTCTTTGAACGCCCGTTCAGCTTGTTCAAGTACCTCCAGTTGCTGCTGTGTGGAAGCCTCGCCTTGTCGGTTCAGCCCGACATATTTGAGATTTAAGGCGTTTCCCAATTGTCCCAGGTACTTTCCTTGAGCGTCGGGAAAGTCCTTCGCCAACTGTTTTTTCTCCTGCACGTTCGCTTCAATCATGTCGGAAAACTTGGCGTAGTCTTCAACTAACATGCGGTTGACGGAATAAGAGTACTGGATCTGAGCCACCAGCGATCGATAGATTTCTATTTTGGGGTGCTTCCTGGCCATCTCGTCCGCCAGTTGAAGGGCCCTCTGATAGGGTTCAGCCGCTTCATCAGCCAAATTCTGTTCGGCATACGCCAAACCAATCCCCAACCAGCAGCGTGCCAGATCGTACTGCAGTCCGTCCGAATCGATCGTCGCTGACCGAGTCGTTTCATAGTCATTGATGGCCAAGCGATAATACTGTATCGCTTGTTGAAACTCGCCTTTTAATCGAGATGTTTGGGCGACGAGGTAGCGGGCAATGGCGCGATGGGAAACAACCGCCAATCTGGGAACCGAGTACTGGGAGGCATTTTGAGCTGACCTGGGTTTGATCGCCCGCAGTTGATCAAGTACTTCATGGGCAAGTTTTTCAGCGGCCAGATGTTCATCTTCCTGCAACAGTTTTCGAGCACGTGCCAGCGTAATCCTGGTATGTTGCCATTGCCAACGATCAATATCTTCCGCCTGTTCAGGTCCAATTGAGTCGTTGATTCGGTCGGCATTTCCGAAAGACTTTTCGGCATCCGAAAACTGTCCCAGGTGGACCTGGGATTCGGCAATATCCAGCCACCAATCGGTGACCTGCAGTGGATTTGCTTTCAAGCCAGAATCCGTTGAAATATCAATCGCTTGTCGAAACAGCGCAACACTTTCGCGGTAATCACCCAACTGGGCATACACTTTGGCAAGCTGACCGATGGAACGGGCATATTCAGATCGCAAATCAGGGTCGTCGGGGGTTTCACTAAAAAACTCCTTCCGGAACGCGGTTGCTTCTTCCAGCAAGGTACGACGCAAACCATCGGCGGACGATTTTCTGATTTCGGGATTGAGTGCCAAGCTGGAAAACAATCGATCGATGGCCTGGGTCAGTTGCCTTGATTTTTCCAATGCTCGGTCACGATTGGTTTCGGCAAGCTTTCGATGCTGTTCGGACGATTGCCACAACAGGCTGAATACAATGATGGCCGTCGTCGTTGCGAACATTGCCAGACCGGTCAGGCTGGCCGCGACCGGGTGTTGTCGCGACCAGCGGAACAGGCGTGTCAGTTTACCTGCCGGCCGGGCAACGATTGCTTGACCGTTGAGAAATCGGTTCAAGTCAGCTTGAAGTTCACGGGCAGTCGAATAACGGGCCGCGGGGATTTTTTCGAGACACTTTAAGCAGATCGCGTCCAGATCACGTGGCACGGCAGTATTAAACTGAGAAGGCGGCGTAGGGCTGGTTTCCCGGATGGCTTGCAACTTGTCCAGGATCCCGGCACCTGCCAATGGCGTGCGACCGGTCAGCAGATAATACAACAGCGCACCGAGGCCATAGACGTCCGAGCGTTCATCGATTTTGTCGGGCGTCCCTGCCGCTTGTTCGGGAGACATGAATTCCGGTGTCCCGACGAGAGTCCCGGATCGCGTCAAGCCATGTTGATCGGCGACCCAAGCCAAACCGAAATCTGCGAGGCAGACCCTGATGTCCGTAGTGGATTCCGATGGCGACTCCAGCAATACATTGGCGGGTTTCAAATCTCGGTGCAAAACACCACGTTGGTGGGCGTGTTCGATCGCGTCGGCCATCTGCGCGGCAATCTGCGCTGATTCGCAGATGCCGAACTGGTTCCCTCGAGCCAGGTAGGCTTCCAGATTTTCGCCATCAACAAATTCACTAACGATGAAATCGAGACCTCGCTCAGTGCCGACTTCATGGACTTTGACAATGTTCGGGTGGTCCAGTTTTCCAGCCGCCAATGCCTCACGTTCGAATCGGCGGTGAACATTTTCAGTCAGCCGCGTATCCCAGCGTGGAATTTTTAATGCGACATCTCGACCGAGTTTGGGGTCGGTAGCCTGGAACACGACCCCAAACCCGCCCCGGCCCAAAAGCCGCAGGTTGGTAAACCGGCCCAATGAGTCAAGTTCCAGCAGCTTAGCCTCGGGGGCGGCTTGTTCCGTCGGCGTGGCGTATGGAGACTTCGATGGAAGTGTTTCCTGATCCCCGATAGCGGTGGTGTATCGATGCAGGAGATTTAAAACCTGTGCCGCAGAATCGACTCGTTCATTTTCCTGATGGGCTGACTCTCGGCCACCTGTCGGTGTCGCGAGCAGGTCCTGGTGTCGCTGTTCCAGAGCGCGGGCAAATGAGTCATCGTCTTGTGGCTGGTCATTCTTCATCAGCGGTCGCGGGATCCTGGCTCCCTTCCAGTAACTCCGGTGACAGATTCTTGATCAACGTTTTGAGGTTCTCGATGGAACGTGCCCAAAACTTTCTCGCCGCGTCTTCACCACGTCCAATTCGCTCGCCAATTTCTTTAAAAGAGAGCTGGTCGACGTTGCGCAACTGGATGATCTCTTGTTGATCTGCAGGTAGTTGGCCAATTGCCATGACTAGCGCCGATTGTTTTTCATCGTCCAACAGTCGGGTTTGCGGGGTTTGATGGCGATCGACCATGCCTCGGCCGAGTTGAGAATTGGCCTCCAGTTTGATTTCTGCCTTGGCTCGACGTTTGGCGGCTTGAAAGTGACGAGCATTCTTTTTCAAGCCGTTTTTCAGGATTTGACGCAACCAGCCGCGGAGTTCCTGTTCCGTCGTCCCCCGAAACTGACAGAATCGTTGATAGCCATTGAGCAGCGAAGTTTGAACCAGATCTGACGGGCCGACTTTTTCCGCTAACCACGATTCGCAATCTTCGTTGGCGATCAGCAGCAGATAGTCGCGAAACTGCTCCAGCAGCTGGCCCAATGCCGCCTGGTCGCCGTCCCGAGCCTGCTGCAGCAGGTCAAAGAATTCCCGCTCGCGAAATGTGTCGTCCAGTGCCACCGAAAATTCCTGCCCCGCTGGATTCTTGGTCTCCGACAGCACTGGGCTGGCAGAGTTCTCGTTCCATTTTGGCTGGATTTGTTTCAGCATGCAAACTTCTAGTGCAAAAGCGGTCTTGGCCTTTTCGCGATCGGATGAACCGAACAGAGGAATTCCGACAGGCTCAAGATCCTGTGGCCGCGAAAAGCGGAACGTAAAAATAAATTATTTTTTGAAAATCAATTCGTTCAACGCCAGTAGGCCACCGTTGCCGGAGATTGTTGCCTTGACGCGGCACCGGTCGGAAATCAAGATAGAGAAATTGTCAGTAAGGCCTTCTGCTCGATGCCGTCGGGATACGAGAAGGAGGATTGGATTGGAAATCATGGTCTCCAGCAAACTTTCACCATTTTTTGCCTTGTTGTTGCTGATGGCGCATTTACATTGCGTCGTCAGCCATGGTGATGTGATTGTCGACCAGCCAAACTCGGCTCCCGGTTCGGTTCTGATTAGTCGCGATTCGGGCGTACCGCAGCCAACTAGACCTGCCGAGCCCCATCATTGCGAGGGCACCGGCTGTATTTGTCAGGGGGCTACCCTGATTGTCAGTTTTGATTGGCAACCAGACCAGGCCGAATGCTACTCGTGGTTGGCTCTGCTTGGCGAATGTCGTTGGGAACTGACGGTCGACTCGCTGGCCGACCAGCAATTTTCCAACTCGGCAGGTTTGCCAGAACCGACGCCTCCCTCTACCCGGCTGCGCTGCGCGCTGAATCAACGGTTTTTGCTGTAAAACCGAATTTCTCATCCGATCATGCGACTCACTCAGCCATGGCTGAAGCTGCGCAACTTTCGATCGGTTTTTCGCGTCCGCAGCTTTGATTCTTAATCGGCGGACCGCTGTTTTATCCAAGTCAACAGACCCATCGGTCTGATCGACTTTGCTCACCAATAACCGCCGCTTGACGCCGGTACCCGTGGGGTGCCAACCAGCGTTGTAAGCAATCTGATTCAGGCTGATAAAGATGTCTACCAATTCGATAAGAAAATCAAACTGGCACGTGATCTGGGAAAAAGTTCAACACTTCGGCTCGTTGCTGATCGTTGCCGGAATTGCATTCATGGGTTTCTGGGGCGGCCACTTTCTATTGCCCGGCGGCCACGATCCCGAAGAGGCCCCGAGTGCTGCCGAAGCAGAATCCGAAGGTGAAACGCTGGAATCGATCGTTGTACTGCCACCCAGGAAACGCGAGGCCGGGAAGATCGAAACCGCTCAAGTTACCGAATCCAAGTTCCAACAGCACAAACTGGTGCCCGGTCGGATTGATTTTGACGAAACCGAGAAAGTCGACTTGCGAGCAACGGTGGACTGCATTGTCCAAGAGACGCTGGTGCGACCTTCGGAAACGGTTAAACAGGGGCAACCATTGTTGGTTCTTTCCGGTCCTCGGATCGGTGAGATTCGAGCGGAAATGGAATTAAAACGGGCAGCAGCGGAAATTGCCCAACGTGAACTTGATTGGGCCCAAGAGACCCATCGCAACGTGCAGGAGCTGATCGAGTTCCTGGAAACCACGCCGAACCAGGAGGAAATTGAAAGCCGGTTTGGCGAAAAACGGCTCGGCGAACATGGCGAAGAAATCCTGGCTGCGTTCAATGAATGGCAGCTGGCACAAAAGATGTCGGACCGGATTGGGCGTTTGAAAAATCAAGGCGCAATCGCGGGAAAGACGGCTGATGAACGAGAAAGTCAACTCGCGATTGCCGCCGCTCGGTACCATTCGACTCGCCAAAAACTGCAATTTCAATTGAATCAGGTATTGAGAAAATTGGAGGCTGATTATCAAGCTGCCACCCAACAGCTGGCCGTCTTCGAACAAAAACTCGACGCCATGTTGGGGCCGAACGGCCGGTTTGGCCGAGTCGAGGACCAGGACGATTCTCGAGAACAGTCGGTCACCTCGATTACCAGTTTCACATTGCAGGCACCACGAAAAGGCGTAGTGGTAATGCTGCCAGCCGTTCAATCAGCTCGCTTTGAGCCTGGCGAAGTACTGATTTCGATTGCCAACACCAGCCAGTTGTGGATCGAGGCCCGGGTCAGCCAACAGGATTGGGACGAGGTAGATTTTGATCCCCAATCGGACCTCGAGGTCATCATTCCTTCGCTGGGTAATCAAACCATGGCTGCCAAACCGTTGCACCTCGCCGCTGAGGTCTCCCCCATCACCATGGCAATTCCGTTGGTTGCGTCGCTGGAGAATTCATCCGGACGATTACGTGCTGGAATGGCGGCCTGGGTTCAACTGCCAGTTGGACAGCCACACTTGGCAATCACGGTGCCCGAAGCAGCGGTTCAACGAAACGGCGAAGACACGTTTGTGTTCGTGGAGCGATCGGCAGCAACGGGGACCTATCAAAAACAGGACATCCGCATTGGAGGTGTCTCTGATGGTCTGGTTGAAGTGCTGGAAGGGCTAGCGCCCGGCCAACCCGTGGTCGTGCAAGGTGCTTTCTTTCTCAAATCGGAATGGTTGCTGGCTGGCGAAAGCGAAGAGTAAGCAGCAAGCGTTGCAGTTTTGTCTGACATTCGAGAGTCCCGTAGACGTTTGAAATGAGTTCCATGGATCCGCTTTCTCAATTAATCAAGTTTTCGTTGTCCAATCGTTTCCTGGTCATCATTGGCGTTCTGCTGGTGGCCGGAATGGGGATCTTCAATGCGTTGCGGATGCCGATCGACGCGGTTCCCGACATGACCAACACCCAGGTCCAGATTTTGACCGATGCCGGGTCGCTGTCGCCCTTGGAAGTTGAGCAGTACGTGTCCTACCCGGTTGAAGCCACAATGGCGGGACTACCAGATGTGTTGGAGATTCGTAGTATCTCCAAACTGGGTTTGTCAGTGGTAACAATCGTGTTCAAGGAAGGGACGGACTTGTACCACGCTCGGAACTTGATCAACGAACGGCTGCCGGATGCCAAATCAAAAATTGGTGGCTACGGTGATCCTCAGATCGGCACCCTGACGACAGCCCTGGGCGAAATCCTTCAATTTGAAGTTCGCGGTTCGGGATATTCACCGACGCAGCTGCGGACCATTCTGGAGTGGCAGGTCGCCCCCCAACTTCGCCGCACGCCGGGCGTAACCGAAATCAACTCGATGGGCGGGTATTACAAGAGTTTTGAAATCCTGGTCCAACCCGATCAGTTGACCAGTTTTCAACTCACGATTGAGGATATCGTTCAAGCGATCGAACGCAACAACTTGACCGCCGGCGGGGGTTATATCGTGCACAACGGCGAGCAACGATTTGTTCGCGGTGAAGCGCTGCTCAAAGGTGTCGAAGAGCTGGAACAGGCAGTTGTTGCCTCGCGCCCAGGTGGTTTGCCGATCCTGTTGCGTGATGTCGCCGAAGTTCGCACCGGCGCGATGACTCGGCAAGGTGTTGTTACCCGGGATGGGCGAGGCGAGATTGTGACGGGGATGGTGATGATGCTCCGCGGCGAAAACTCGCGGACCGTCGTCGAAGACGCCAAGCTGGCACTGGCTGAGATCGAACAGACGCTGCCACCCGGTGTTCAGCTGGAGGTGATTTACGATCGAGCTTCCTTGATCAATCGAACCCTGAACACGGTGCTGAAAAATCTGCTCGAGGGCGGAACGCTGGTGATTGTGATCCTGTTCCTGATGCTGGGGAACTTCCGCGCCGGCCTGATTGTGGCTTTAGCCATTCCCTTGTCGATGCTGTTTGCGTCCAATTTCATGATGGCGGCAGCGATCAGCGCCAGTTTAATGAGCCTGGGGGCAATCGATTTTGGCCTGATCGTGGACAGCAGTGTGATCATGATCGAAAACTGTATCCGCCGTTTGTCTGAAAAAACGGAACACTTGGTGGCCGGGACCTATTTGTCAGCCAAAGAGAGGATGGCGGTGATTCGCGATGCCGCCATTGAGGTCCGCAAGCCGACGATGTTTGGTGAATTGATTATCGCGGTCGTCTATCTTCCCATTTTGTTCCTGCAGGGCACCGAGGGAAAATTGTTTCGCCCGATGGCCTTGACGGTGTTGTTTGCGCTCGGCGGATCGTTGATTTTGTCACTCACCTTGATGCCCGTGCTGGCGTATCTGGGACTGCCCCGCAAGCTGGAAGAAAAAGATGTGCTGCTGGTCAAGCTGATCAAAATGGTTTACCGCCCGTTGGTCAAAATGACGGTTTGGAAACCCGCGGTCACCCTGGGAGTCGCCATCGGAGTGTTGACGTTGAGTATCCCGCTGGCGACTCACCTGGGCGCCGAATTCATGCCGCGTCTGGACGAAGGGGATTTGCTCGTCGAAGCGTTGCGGTTGCCGAGCGCATCGCTGGAAGACGCGGTGCCTCGATCGACCGAAATTGAAAATGTGATCAAAAGTTTTCCCGAAGTCAAAACCGTCTTCTGCAAAACGGGACGTCCGGAAATTGCCAATGACGTGATGGGGGTTCATCAGACCGATGTGTGGGTCATGTTGCATCCGCCTGACCAATGGCCGGAACCCAAAACGCGTGACGAATTGATCGAGCAACTATCCGAACAACTGAACGAACACGTACCGGGCGTGGCCTTCGGGTTCACTCAACCCATCGAAATGCGAGTGGATGAACTGGTGGCCGGGGTCAAAGCAGATGTCGCGCTGTTGTTGTACGGGGACGATATAGAAACGCTGGGGCGGAAGGGTCGTGAAATCGAAAACCTGCTGGCCGGCATCGATGGAGCGGTTGACGTCAAGGCTGATTACCAGGCCAATATCCCTTCGTTGACCGTTCGCGTGATCCCCGAACAATTGGCTCGGTTTGGAATCCCGGCGGCCCAGGTCATGAATGCCGTTGCCGCCGTGGGCGGGCGTAATGTCGGTGAAATATTCGAAGGCCGGGCCCGGTTCCCGATCCAGATTCGATTGCCCAAAGACTGGCGAGAATCGCAAACCAGACTCAAACAAGTTCCGGTCGCTCAGGTGCAAGGGCAACCGATCACACTGGGGATGCTGGCTGAAATTGATCTCGAGGAAGCCCCTCCCGGAATTGAACACGAGGCCGGGCGTCGACGAACCTTTGTCTCGGCAAACGTACGCGGGCGAGATGTCGCCAGTTTCGTGGCCGAAGCCCAGGCAGCGGTTGCTGAACAAGTTGAGTTGCCTCCCGGATATTCGATCGAATGGGGAGGAGACTTTCAAAACCTGCAGTCTGCCAGTTTGCGGTTGGCCATTATCACGCCGGTCGTGTTGTTGTTGATCTGGTTTTTGCTGTACAGCAGTTTCCGGTCCGTCCGTTTGGCGCTATTGATTTTCCTGGCGGTGCCGATCGCCGCCTCAGGCGGAATCATCGCGCTGTGGTTGCGATCGATGCCGTTCAGTATTTCGGCTGGGGTCGGATTTATCGCGTTGTTCGGCGTGGCAGTCTTGAATGGGCTGGTCTGGGTCAGCGCGGCAGAGATCGTGCGTCAAACCGGCAAGTCAGCTCGGGAAGCAGCCTTGGAGACGGCAGAAACCAGGTTGCGCCCGGTCTTGATGACCGCGTTGGTTGCCAGTTTCGGATTCCTGCCCATGGCGCTAAGCACCACCGCGGGGGCAGAAATCCAACGGCCTTTGGCAACGGTTGTCATCGGTGGCCTGGTGACATCGACATTGCTGACGTCGCTGGTCGTGCCGGCGATCTACCCCTGGTTTACTCCGGCGAAGGAAGAAGATCTGGTGGGGCAGTAAATTTGGCCGGCGATTTTTCGAACGGTCGTATCGAAAAAACGCTTGTGGCAGCCCCGAAACAAACCGCAGAGGCGCAGAGAACGGGAACTTGCAGAAATTTAGGTCGATCTTGGCGCGTCCTCAGCGAACTCTGCGCCTCTGCGGTTGGATCGTCGCGTCGAATGGAACGATCATGCGACAGAACTCAACATCCCCCAAAAACCGTTGGTGCCGCTATTTGCGTGACCTGGATGGAAATTATCGGCTGCGGATTTGATTCAAGATCCAAAGGCAGCGTAACCGACTTGAAACATATCGGAATATCGCTATATTATTATAGATCTGCGGAAATGCCTGAAAAGGCGGCGGTACGTGGGGATTCTGGTCTAATTCAGCTGTCAAAACACTGTTTTCGAGACGATGCCATATGGGAAAGTTCAATTCCAAGTCGTTGGCCTGGGCCAAAACGCTGTTTACCAAAGTCTTGCCCGTGATCGTCGGACTGGTGGGGCTGGCCGCCGTAATTGCCTGGGTGTCAGGCTTGTTTACTGACAAAATTCAACCCGGACATGAACAGGCGCCGGTGCGCACCTTGGCAGGGCAATCAACCGATGAAGTCCACGAAGTGACCAAGGACTACATCGAGGAGGCGGTCGGCACGTTGAAAGCAGCCAATCGAAGCGTCATTTCAGCCAAGATCCTGGCCACCATCGAACAGATTCACGTTTCGGCAGGTGACTTTGTCAAACAGGACGATTTGCTGGTAACGCTGAACACACAGGAACTCAACGCGCGGCTGAATCAGGCTCGCGAACAGGTCGCAGCCGCCGAAGCTGCTCAAGCGGAAGCGGCCAGTGACTTTGAACGGATGCAACAATTAATGGAAGCCAAAGCGATCGCTCGTCAGGAATTTGACGTCGCTCAGCGAAAGCTGAGTGTCGCCCAGGCCGATCTGCGGCGGGCTGAACAGGCCGTCAATGAAGCCGACGTGCTGTTGTCTTACTCAACGATCAAAGCCCCCAAGGCTGGAAGAATTGTCGACCGTTTGGCCGAGCCTGGCAATACCGCGCAACCCGGCCAGCCGATTCTTACCTTGTATGACGCCCAAACGCTGCGTCTGGAAACCCCGGTTGTCGAGAGTCTGGCGGTCAAATTAAAAGTGGGTCAGCAGTTGAACGTGCACGTGGATTCGATCGACCGCGATTTCACGGCTACGATTGACGAGATTGTTCCGCAGGCCGATTCCTCTAGCCGAAGTTTCCTGGTCAAGGCCTCTCTGCCGCGATTCGATGAATTGTACGAAGGGATGTACGGCCGGTTGCAGATCCCCGCTGGCTCGCGCAAGCATTTGTGCCTGGCCACCGATGCGATCGAACGGATCGGACAGCTGCAATTTGTCGATGTCGTCCAGGATGACAAAACCTTGCAGCGACGACTGGTAAAAACCGGCCGGTTGGGGATGGAAGGCCGAGTCGAAGTGTTGAGCGGACTTCAGGCTGGCGAAACCGTGGTGATCCGGGATTCAGAAGCAGAGACTTCGTCCAATGAGTCTGAAGGAGCCGACGATGAATGATTCGGCATCCCCGGCGGCAAATCTGCCCCACAACAGCGAAACAGAATCTCTGCCGTTGCTGACGCGACTCGTCGACGTCTTTTTGCGCGGCGACATCGCGATCCTGTTTACCGCTGTTTCGTTGGCGATCGGGGCGGCGGCTCTATACTTGACTCCCCGTGAAGAAGAACCGCAGATCATCGTTCCGATGGCGGACGTAATGATTCATGCTCCCGGATTGTCCTCCGCCGAGGTCGCGCGGCAGGTTACCGAACCCCTGGAAAAATTGCTTTACCAGATCGACGGTGTCGAATACGTGTATTCGATGTCGCAGCACGGACGGGCCGTCGTTACGGTTAGATTCTATGTCGGTGAGGACCGCGAAGACTCACTGGTAAAACTGTACAACAAGCTTGACTCCAATGCTGATGGCATTCCGTCCAGCGTTTCCAGTTGGGTGGTCAAACCCATTGAAATCGACGACGTTCCGATCGTGATTGTGTCGTTGTGGAGCCGGGATATCAAACGCTATTCGGATCACCAGTTGCACCGGATCGCGCAGGAAATGCAAAACGAATTGCAGGCGATCCCGGACACCAATCGGGTTTGGGTGACGGGCGGACGGCCCCGCGAAATTCGCGTGGAGCTGGACACCCAGCGGATGGCCTCACGGCGCACGTCGCCGTTGCAAATCCAGCAGGCGTTGCAATCGAGCAACGTGCAACAACGCGTAGGCGATTATGAACAGCAGAACCAGGCGTTTGTCGTCGAAGCTGGCAAACACTTTCGCGATGTGCGTGACTTGCAAAACCTGGTCGTGCAAATTGTTGATGACCGCCCCGTCTATTTGAAAGACGTGGCCACGGTCATTGATGGACCCGGGGAACCCACCGGCTATAGCTGGATCACGTTTGGTCGTGCCAACGGAAAACAGTTGGGAGCAGCAGATGAAGTGACTACCGGCGACCAGGTCGATTCCAACCTGGAAGGCCAGTTATTCCCCGCCGTTCATATTGCCATTGCCAAACGAAAGGGTAGCAATGCCGTGCGAGTCGCAGCCAATGTCGAATCCAGGTTGGAATCGCTGGCTGAACGAATGCTTCCCGCCGGTGTCGAGTATCGGATCACGCGGGACTATGGCGAGACGGCTAATGATAAAGTCAACGAACTGGTTGAAGGATTGGTCATCGCGGTGATTACCGTGATCGGGTTGATCGGTTTGACCATCGGGTGGCGAGCTGCGCTGGTCGTTGCGCTGGCGATTCCAGTGTGTTACAGCTTGACGTTGGCAGTCAATCTGATGCTGGGTTACACCATCAACCGGGTCACGATGTTCGCGTTGATTCTGGCATTGGGGTTGTTGGTTGACGACCCGATCACCGATGTCGAAAACATTGCCCGATATTTCTCGATGCGATTATCCTCGGCCCGCAACAGTGTGTTGTCCGCCATTCAGGAGGTTCGACCGGCGTTGATCATGTCGACGTTAGCCATTATCGCCAGCTTCCTGCCGCTGTGGTTCATCACTGGCATGATGGGGCCCTACATGGCTCCGATGGCACTGAACGTTCCCTTGACCGTCAGCTTGTCGACGGTCGTAGCGTTCCTGGTCACGCCCTGGCTGGCAATGGTCGCCATGAAATACATGCTTGATGGTGACCAGGACGAAGGCCATCAACCGACCGACGGCGTCCTGTACCGACTGAGTGACAAGATGTTGCGCCCGATCTTGAAGCGAACGTCATTGTCATTGATGTCGTTGGTGCTGGTGGTTTTTCTGCTGGTCGCGGCGATGTTCTTGCCGGCGTTGCGACTGGTGCCATTAAAAATGTTGCCCTACGACAACAAGAATGAGTTTCAGGTTGTGATTGATATGCCGGAAGATTCGACCCTGGACCAGACCGACAATGCCGCTCGTGACATGGCCTTGTTCCTGTCCGGTGTTGCGGAAGTAAAAGATGTCGAAGTCTTTACCGGGCAAGGTTCACCGATGGATTTCAACGGGATGGTGCGCCACTATTTCTTGCGGCAGTCTCCCCACCAGGCCGATTTACGAATCAACCTGGCGCCGAAAGAAATCAGACAACATCAGTCCCACGAAATCGTGTTGCGACTGAGAGACGAACTGACCCGGATCGGCAAACGCTGGGGGGCTGACGTGCAGGTCGTTGAAGTGCCCCCCGGTCCTCCCGTAATGGCGACCATTACCGCAGAAGTTTACGGCCCTGAAGGAGCTGACTATCAGCAGCTGATCAAAGCCGCCTCGTTTGTAAAACGGCGAATGACCAAAGAGCCCGGCGTGGTCGATGTTGATTGGAGCACCGAATCCGACCAGCAGCGTTGGGTGTTCGAAACAGACAAACCCAAGGCCGCGTTATCCGGAATTTCGACCGCGGACATCGTTAACACGTTGCAGATGTCGCTGCAGGGAAGTCGCGCCGCGGTGATGCGAAATCCTGACGAAGTCGCTCCGTTACCAATCGTCTTGCGATTGCCTCGCGATGAGCGGTCGGCGATTGATGACCTGAACGAGATCTACATCCAGGGACAAACCGGAAATATGGTCCCGCTAAGCGGACTTGGCAAGTTCGTGCCAATGACCGAAGACAAAACAATCTATCGCAAGAACCTGCGTCCGGTGATGTACGTTTTCGGCGAGGTTGCGGGTCGACCGCCTGCGGACGCGATCATGGATATGGAGTTGGACCGGACCGCTGACACTCCAAGCGTCAGTGATGCCCAGCCCAGGTTAACGGAAGATCGAACCTGGTTGGCTCCTGGCGGAGGCGTCGTCTGGAACCTGCCCACAAATTATTCCGTTAAATGGAACGGCGAAGGCGAATGGAAAATTACGCTGGATGTATTTCGTGATTTGGGGATTGCGTTTGCGGCTGCCTTGCTGGCCATTTTCATTTTGTTGATGTTTCAGACAGGATCACGGTTGTTGCCAATCGTAATCATGTTGGCGATCCCGTTGACGTTGATTGGGATCATGCCCGGTTTCTGGATCTTGAACTTGAATCGAGCGGAATTGATTGGTGGTTATGCCAATCCAGTCTTCTTTACCGCGACAGCGATGATTGGCATGATCGCGTTGGCGGGTATCGTCGTTCGTAATTCGGTCGTCCTGGTTGACTTCATTCATTACGGCCAACAAGCCGGACTGTCGCTCGAGGAAGCGATTGTGCGGAGCGTCGCGGTTCGGACTCGTCCGATTTTGTTAACCGCCGGCACCACCTTGCTGGGCAACTGGGTGATCACGCTGGACCCGGTTTTTTCGGGTTTGGCATGGGCGATCATCTTTGGCATCCTGACATCAACGCTATTCACGCTGATTGTGATCCCAGTGGTTTACTGGCTGCTGTATCGCAATGCACCCGAAGCGAATCGGCTGACGGCGGACAATTAGAGTCAATGCAATACTGAATAATATGAATGGAACTATCATGAACAAGATGTTGGCATTGTTGGTCGTCGCCGCAACTTTGACAGGCTGCCAGTCCCGAGACCAGGACCAGCCAGGAACCCGGGACGTCAATGTGCTCGAACAGTTGACGGAAACTCAACAGGCCCAGAAAGAGCGAGCGATTGCCGCCAAGGACGCGCTGTTTGAAACATTGCTGGGTGAACTGACATCGACGATGAGCTCGCAGGGGCCAGTTAAAGCGATCCCGGTCTGCAAGCGTCGAGCCCCCGAGATTGCCAAAGAGGTTTCGGCCGACCACCGGCTGAAGATTGGCCGGACTTCTTGGCAATTACGTAATCCCGAAAATCAACCGCCACCGTGGGCCGCGCCACTG
>CAZJEK010000041.1:0-25399 GCA_964545005.1 uncultured Pirellulaceae bacterium | reverse complement strand
TTGTCAAGTACTATCGACAACTCTTTTCCCCTAGTAATTTCAAGGGTTTTTGGTGGCAGTCCAGAGGCCAGCAAATTGCATTTTTAAGATTGGACGAAACTCCGTTGATCCCGTTTACCGTGATGGACCATTTGCCCGTCCATGGTAAATCGGAAATGACCAACTATCCCAAGGCTGGGGATCCCAATCCAGACGTTGCCGTTGGCGTAGTCGATTGTAATGATCCTGCCAGCGTCCAGTGGGTGGACTTGAGCCAATACGGCGATGAGGAAATTCTGGTTTCGGGTGTGACCTGGTCCAGCGACGGATACCAATTGATGCTGCAGGTCCAAAATCGTGAACAAACCTGGTTGGATTTGGTATCCACCGATCCGGAAGGCAAAAATGTGCGGGTCCTGTTTCGTGATCAGACGCCGGCCTGGATCGAATCGCCGGGTGACCCGGTATTGCTCGATGACGGGGAATTCATTTGGCGCAGCCCACGTTCCGGCTACAGCCATCTTTATCGCTATGACCGAGACGGCAAATTGCGGGGCGAGATCACGTCCGGCCAATGGGAAGTTCGCTCGTTGTTGGGCGTCGATCCTGACAAGCAATATTGTTATTTTACAGCCACCAAAGATTCGCCGATCGAGACTCACGTTTACCGCGTTCACTTGTCCGAAGGTTCGATCGAACGATTAACGGAACCTGGCATGTCCCATGCCGCTTCGTTCAATCACGATTTTTCGATGTTTATCGATTCGGCTTCCAGTGTCAGCCAACCGACCGAGTATGCGTTGCGTGACAACAGCGGTCAGTTGATTCGGCGGTTGAGTGTGCCGTCTGATGACCGGCTGAAGTATTTGAATATCTCTCAGCCTGAGTTTTTGACGGTGGATTCAGGCAATGAACAACCGCTGGATGCGATGTTGATCAAGCCGCCAGACTTTGATCCAAGCAAAAAGTACCCTGTGTTGGTCCATATTTATGCCGGACCGCAAGCACCACGGGTGCAAAACAGTTTTGGTGGTGCGAACTATCTTTGGCACCAGATGCTGGCTCAGCAAGGTTATGTCATCTGGCTGTGTGACAACCAGTCGGCCAGTTATCGCAGTGTAAAAAATGCCTGGCCGATTCATCGCAATATGGCGGTCAATGAATTGGCTGACATCGAACGCGGCGTCGACTGGCTCAGGAATCAGCCTTGGGTTGATGGCGATCGGATCGGGATTTGGGGCTGGAGTTACGGTGGCTACATGACTGCATTTGCGTTAACGCATTCGCAGTCGTTCAAGGTTGGGATTTCGGGTGCACCAGTGACCGACTGGAAGAACTACGATTCGATTTACACGGAACGTTACATGGGGCGACCGCAAACCAACGAAAGCGGATACAAGTCCTCGTCGGTCCTGAACGATGCGGCCAAAGATCTGCATGGCAAGTTGTTGTTGATCCATGGCACGATCGATGACAACGTGCACTTGAACAACACTTTGCAGTTCGTCAAACAGTTGCAGTATGCTGGCAAGCAGTTCGAATTGATGATGTATCCCAGCAACCGGCACTCAGTCCGCGACCCGTTGCAATCGGCTCATTTGCGTCGGTTGATGACCGAATTTGTTCAGGAAAACTTGTAGTGTAGCTTGTGATTCGGCAGGGCTCACCGCCGACATCTTGCCTCCAAATTAGACTTTATGGGTTGCTTTCCCATATCAAGGCTCAAGACTGCGGGGCCGAATATTTACCGCAGAGGCGCAGAGGACGCTGGAATTTCTGAGGTCGACAATCCTGGAGCTCTGCGGCTCTGCGGTTTTTCTTGACTGATACTGCCCAGGGAAATTCTGGTACGGGAATTCGGGGCAAATTTTGGTGAGGGAATTACCAATTGATCGTTGTTGTTGCGGCCCGGAAGCCATATAGAAACCTTTGATCCGGCAAATTGTCTGCATTCGCTACAATTCTGAAGGTGGCTGGATTTTCGTGAACCAAATCGGAAAAATCCGTGTCTTACCGCTTGAATCCAAACGATGAATTGGACAAAATTCAGCAGTGTTCGACGGGCGACCGTCGAGTGAACAATGGAAGAGTGGCTGAGTGGTCGAAAGCGCCTGATTGCTAATTAGGTGAACGAGTCAAATCGTTCCGCAGGTTCGAATCCTGTCTCTTCCGCTCGACTTTAATTGGCGGAAATTCGCGTCTGAAGACTAAATCAACGCGAATTCCGCTGTTCATTGAGCAGCGTAGCGCTTCAGAAAACCTTGCCGACCCCATCCGGAGACCATACGGATTGGGGTGTTTTTTTGCGCCGTGTTGGCTGATAAAGCTGTTTTTGGCACCCCTCAGATATGTTTTGTGGCTTGGTTTGCGGAATTTCGATAGCTTAAGGCATGCCCGTACCCAAAATCGTTAGGTGAATGCCACGTGTCGGGGATTGCTCGTCCGCAACCATATCGAGATTCAGTCATTTCATGGAGCCGCAGAATGAGAAGTAGAAGAACGGGTTTTACCCTCGTCGAATTGTTGGTCGTCATCGCGATTATTGGCATTTTGATCGGAATGCTGTTGCCCGCGGTACAGCAAGTTCGGGAAGCCGCCCGACGAATCTCCTGTGCGAACAACCTGAGAAATATCATTTTGTCGATGCACAACTACGAGAGCTCTCACATGATGTTTCCGATGGGTGCGGGAGCTGAGTTTGGGACAGCGATGCCCAACACGAACTTGTTTCTCAGTGCTTTCTCAACGACGCTACCATTCATTGAACAAGAGAACTTGCAGGATTTGATTGACCAGACCGTGCCTTGGGAGCAGCAAACTGCAATTGTCGCGAGAACTCCGGTCGCCACATTCATGTGTTCTTCGAATGTTGGAGAGAATGTCGAAGTTGACCCCGAGTTCGGCGCCGTGGCCTCGGCGCTGGGATTGCCGATCGGCGATACGTTTGGCACCACGACTTACGTTTTGTCGCGAGGTTCCAATCACCGTTGGTGCACCCAACCGACCTCCATCCCCAATCGTGGTATGTTCGATCTTGGACTCAAGGTTCGTTTCGGTGCAATTACCGATGGAACCAGCAACACGATTGCTATCGGAGAGGGGGCTACTGGTGGCAACTGGCGGGTATCCGAGGGGCAAGGAAGCGCTGGCCCGCCAGTGACTAACAATTTTGGTGCAGAGGTCAGGCCATTCCAGGCTTGGATCATTCCCCAGCCAAACAGCACGATTTTCAAGTCGCAGGGATTGTCGGCTCGTACCAGCATTTTTGCTTCGACCACCGATCCGATGAACAAGAATCCGGTGACCGAAACCTTGATCGATGATTCAGGTTTCTTCGGACCGGTTAGCGCCAACACGAGCGACGGGGATGCGACCAGCAATTTTAGAAGCAATCATCCCAACGGCTGTAACTTTGCGATCGCAGATGGTTCGGTTCAGTTTCTCTCCAGTCCTGATGTGATCACCTACCAGGCGATTTCAACGATCAGCGGCGGTGAAGTTGAAAGCTTCGAATAGTTCAGTTCAATTCGTCAGCGGGCTAGATTTCGGAGACGGATGCTGGAAAAAATGGTGCGACTGGATAACGCGGAACATGTTGCAAACGATTTGGATGCAACGATCGCTGACCTGAAACAGGGGGCGAGCAAACTACTCCGAATGTCGCTCGAACAGCGTCGCCAACTAGTCGATGCCTGTGCGGATAATATTCCGGGAGTTGCCAGACAGTGGGTTTCCCAGAGCTGTCAGGCCAAGCGGATTGCGGTTGATGATCCCGTCGCTGCGGAAGAAATTCTCGGTGGCCCGGCAACACTTTTGCGTTACTTGAGACTGATTTCGCTGGTCTATCAGGATGTTCAGTCGTCGGGACAACCGCGGCTGCCGGCCAGAATCCGAAGAAACGGCCAAGGTGGGCTTTGTGTCCCGATTTTGCCGATTCGCAAATTGTTCGATCAACTTGTGTTTCGAGGGCTGAAAGCGGAAGTCTGGTTTCCATCAGGCGTGACTGACGCCGAGATCTTTTCGGAGCTGAACCGAACGCTGGACCGCAACTCGCCTTCCGTTAGCGGGGTGTTGGGAGCCGGAAACGATAGCTCGATACCGGCGACGGACATGCTTCACAAAGTTTTTTGCGACCGGGAAGCCGTATTGTTGAAGCTGAATCCGGTTAACGAGTATCTGGGGCCCGTTTTTCGATCCGCATTCAAACCGTTAATCGACGCAAACCTGTTGCGTGTCGTCCGAGGCGGCGGCGAGCTAGGCAATGCCATGATCAACCACCCAGGGGTTGATGCAGTTCATATCACGGGGTCCCACTTGACCCATGACAAAATCGTCTGGGGAAGCGAGCAGAGCGAACGTGACGAGCGCCGCCAATCAGGCCGTCCTCGATTGGCCAAACGCATTACCAGTGAGTTGGGAAATGTGACTCCCTGGATCGTGGTCCCGGGAGAGTTCTCTCGCAAGGATCTGTTATCCCAAGCGGAACACATCGCGGCCTCGATCGTGAACAACGCGTCGTTTAATTGTCTTTCGACCAAAATGATAATCACGTCGCGGCATTGGCCGCAGCGTGATCAGTTTTTGGGCATGATTGAATCGGTATTGAACCGGGTGAAACCGCGGTATGCCTACTATCCAGGTGCCCGAGAACGATTTGCAGCGGCATCCGGAAAACCAGCTCCCGAAAATGACGGCGCGCTGCCTTGGACCCTGATTCGCGATGCCGACCAATGTGAGTCTGAACAACTGTTTAGCGAAGAATCATTTGTTTGTGTTTGCGCTGAAACGGCACTCGATGCCCAAGCGGAATCGGAATTCCTGGCCGCTGCGGTCAAATTTGCCAACGAACAGTTGTTTGGCACCCTTTGCGCTTCAATCACCGTGACCGACCAATTTCGTAAACTTCAACGAAACGAGTTGGAGCTGGCAATCGGGCAACTTCGATACGGATCGGTTTGCGTTAACCAGTGGTCTGGCGTAATGTACGGCCTGATGTCGCCGCCCTGGGGAGGGTATCCTTGTGGTACGCTCGAAAAGCCGTATAGCGGAATAGGTCACGTGCACAACACGTTCGGGCTGCAAGGGTTTGAGAAGTCTGTGCTCTGGGGGCCGCTAAGGCAGTTTCCCAAACCCGTCTGGTATCCAACTCACAAGACCGCACAGCACGGGGCATGGTCGCTGTTGCGGTTGTACCAAAAACCAACCATCACTCGTATCCCCAGGCTGTTGTATCATGCCGTACGGGGCTCCTTCAGCTAGGTCTGCCATCAAAGTAATGTTTAACTCAAGCGTGGGTATTGAAAGCCAAGGTATGAAAGCTCCTGTTATTAAAACCGCAACCGGTGTCATGTTGGCGGTGGTGATCCTGCTGGTCGGTTGTCGGAATGATTCGAATCAGCCATCGCCGACAGATTCAAAAGCCCCGGATCGCTCCAGCACATCGCAGTCGGATACTGTACTCAAGACGGTCATTCAGCCCGGGCCAAACGCACAGACCGAAGCTCAGGAAGCCTTCATTCTGGCTGAACCAGGTGACGTGATCGAATTCGCTGAAGGAAAATTTGAGTTCGATGGTTCGCTTTCGATTGATGGTGTTGCAGACCTCGTCGTTCGCGGTCAGGGCATGGAAAAAACAGTCCTTAATTTCGCCAACTTTCAGGCCGGGAAGGGGGGGACGGGCTTCGAAATCAAAGCTGACAATTTCACGATTGAAGATTTAACGATCGAGGACACGCCTGGCGATGCAGTCAAGCTACAGGATTGCAACGGTATAACGATGCGTCGAATTCGTACCTGGTGGACAAAAGGACCGGATACGAAAAATGGGGCTTACGGTTTGTACCCTGTTTTGTCGGAGAATGTGTTGATCGAAGAATGTGTCGCCGAAGGTGCTTCGGACGCGGGAATCTACGTAGGGCAGTCCAAACAGGTTGTCGTCCGCAACTGCGTCGCCGAAAAAAATGTGGCGGGGATAGAGATCGAGAACTGTGTCGGAGCTGATGTTTACGAAAATGAGACTCGGAATAACACCGGTGGGATCCTGGTTTTCTCGCTGCCCGGTTTGACGATCAAGAATGGATCGCGGTGCCGAGTTTTCGACAATCGCATTCAAGAAAACAACCATCCCAATTTCGCTGAAACTGGGGCGATGGTGGCGACCGTGCCTGCGGGAACCGGATTGATGATCATGGCCAATGATGAAGTCGAAGTCTTTGAAAACCAGTTCTCCAACAACCAGACAGCAAACTGTTTGATCGTCAGTTTCATGATCGCTCAACGTAAGTTTGACGACGATCAGTATGATCCCTATTCCGAATCTATCCACGTCCATGACAACTCATTCACCGGTGGAGGACAGAAACCGGATGGCGAGCATCTCAGGCTATTCCATCAGGCTACGGGGCAAGCCGTGCCGGACATCGTTTATGACGGAATTGTCGACTCGAAGAAGCTGGTCGATGGCGAGATTCCGACCGGCTTGCAGCTGTCAATTCACGATAACGGTGATGCGAATTTCGTGAATTTGGATCTTGGAAGTCTGCTTGCCGGTGAGCAACCAGAATTCAAATTCGATATGGAGCCTTACGCTGCTCCATTGTCTAAGTTGGACGCGATCTCGATTCCGGACGACCGATAGACAGGCTCCTCGCGTTTACTTGAACCAGGCAGTGCAACCATGCGCTTTTTTTTGAAGACAGAAAATTTTCCGACTTCGATTGCCGCCAGCCGAAATCAGGCGAGTTTCGCCGGTCTGATGGAGGCGTTCGGCCGATTAGCGTGGTGCGGGTTACTGATTGGCTTGGCCTTTGGAACAGGATGTGACCGTTTGGCCTCAACCACAAGCGAAAATGAAAAAGAATTAGCGTTAACTGAGACAGCGGGCGATTCGCTGGTAAGGCAAGCACGGCTAAAGCAGTACAGACCGCTGCTTTCCGATTACGGATTGTTTGAAGCGCCGATGAAGGACTTAAATCCGGCAGCTGGCATCATCGAGTACGACCTCAACACGCCGCTGTTTACCGACTACGCTCAAAAACAGCGACTGATCAAGCTGCCTCCGGGGACTTCGATCGATTACTCAGCCTCCGGGCCGTTAAGGTTTCCGGTGGGAACCATCATTGCCAAAACATTTTATTACGCGGCAGATATTCGCGATCCCCAATCAAATCGCGATCTCGTTGAAACCAGGATTTTGGAACTTCGGGAATCGGGGTGGGTTGGAATTCCTTACCTTTGGAACGCAGACGATAGCGATGCCCGGCTGGCGATTGCGGGCGCCAACGTCGACGTGTCCTGGATTCACAACGATGGACAAGCGAGGTCCAATACCCACGCGGTGCCCAACTTGAACGACTGTAAACGGTGCCACCTGATAGAGACGATGCAGCCGATTGGCCCCAAAGCGAGTAACTTGAACCGGGATTTGAACTTAGTCGACGGTTCAGACAATCAACTGGCCAGGTGGATTGATCAGGGTGTACTTTCTGGAGCTCCCGCAATACAGGAGATTCCTCGGTTAGCACAATGGGATCACGCTGACCATAGCCTTGATGAACGAGCCCGCGCTTACCTGGATGTAAATTGTGCGCATTGCCATCAACAACACGGTCCAGCACGGAATTCGGGATTGCATTTGAATATCGAAGAAATCGATGATTACCATCTGGGTGTGTTTAAAACTCCCGTCGCGGCGGGTAAAGGCACTGGAGGAAGGCTGTATGGAATTGTCCCTGGCAAACCTGACGAATCGATTCTGGAGTATCGGATGCGAACGGTAGAGCCGGGCGAAATCATGCCCGAATTTGGCAAATCGCTGGTTCATCAGGAGGGGCTGGAGTTGATCCGCCAATGGATCGCCGAGATGGAATGAATTCAGCCAGCCAGACCTTGGCTAGTGCAGCGTCTAACTTAAAAATTGGGGTTGGCGAGTCAATCTTGCTCGAAAAACCAATCGCTAAATTGAAGTGCCAACCCCAAAATCAATACTTGACGCGGCACTAGTTTGGTCGCTTTAGCGTTTGCGACGGAGATTCATTGAATTGCGATTTGTAGGCTTTTGCGAACTCGCCAAAATGAAAAAAGCCAAACTGGCAGGCGATGCTGGAGACTTTATCTTTGCTGGAATCGGCTTGTTTAAGCTCTCGTCGAACTTGAAGCAATCGTTTTCGCTTGAGGAAACTCATCGGAGAAATTCCCAGGCAAATTTGAAATGCATATTGCAAGGTTCGTTCACTGACCTCGGTAACCCGGCAAAGATCGATCATGCGAAGAGTCAGTTCCGGGCTGGAATTGGCGTAGTCCTCGGCGATTCTCACGAGTTTTCGGGCCCTGGCCAGCTTCGTTCTATCAACCGGTTTACCTTCCTGGGAGGTAGTGTGATCGGGGCCGGCTTGAATGGCGTGGGCCAACAACGTCAGAACACTATCCCGAAGCGATTGCTGAATTTTGGACCGTTGCGAAAGTGACCAGGAATTCTGGGAATCGCATTTCAGCAGAATTGGCCAGGCCACAAGCGACCGGTACTCTTCACTCTTCGGACTGACGGTAATCATCGTCTCCAAGGGAGGAACGGGGGTTCCGGTCAGCGTTTCGTAAAACGGCTCAAATTCTTCTGGGGGCGCGAAGACCGAAATGCATGCGAAGCCACGGTCTTTGATGCAGGCGTCAAAATCAAACTTGGGTGGCATTACGAACAACCGACCTGCTTTGATTGGAGCTCCGGCAAAATACCCTTCCTGGTCGTTGTCAAAAGTAGCCGCCGCATACCGTAACGTCAAAAAACGTGTTCTGACCTTGATTGGCTGATTGACCACCAGCCGTAACAGTTTTACTCCGGACAGGTCGGTAACTGATTGGTTGCTGGCAAAACTGGATTCCGTCAACTGCACCAGTTCAAGCTGAGAACCAAACAACGAACCGTTCCATTCAGCCGGATCTGTTATCGTTTGAGTGACCGTATCGAGATTCATGTCAACAGATTTGTTGATTCAAAAAAGCCGCGTATATTCCAACCATTCGAATATAACATAAACAAACCAGTGACGCCCAAGGCAGCACGTCGGTTTGACTCACTGAGAGTGATGGTGAACAAAGTTGGTTTGGCTTATTAACGTGAAGTAGGTTGCCGCCAAGTCAGATAGCTTGGTAACGATGTGCATGTTGTCTGGCGTTCGCAGGATCACCTTGATCGTCGGTTCCGTTCGCTCAATCGAGACGATTTCCTGGGCCCATCAAGCTGGCGAAATCAAACCAAGCCCAAACACAAGTAGCAGGTATCGCATCGTTGCTCCCGGATAAATTGAGACTGATTCGCGTTGCGTTGACCGATTTTAGCGGTCTCCGGCTACCGTAGGGCAAGTCTTGCGTGGCAAATCAGCAAGTCGGGCAGTAAAACGGAACAACCAGGAGAAAACTATTTCGCTTTCCTGCGCTTCCGGTCCCGACGTTTAAGCATCGCTTTGTTTTTGCGTTTCCATTTCCGGTCACGGGCTGGATCTCGTTTGGCCGCCAGAAAGGTGACGATGAACCCATCTCGAATCACTGCAATTAGCCCTAGCGAATCGTGAACGTACAGTGTGCCGGGGGTTTGGGAGCCAATCAAACGAACTTCACGATTGGTGCAGCGGCGGCATTCGGAAAGAAAAATCGGGACTTCGGACTGGGAAATCGAACCAACGCCCGATCGTTGCTCAAATCGATACCGCGCGTGCCGGGTTAACTTGGCTGTGTCCATTCAGCTGCTCCTGTCCATGTTGCTGACATGGTAGTGACTGCAGCTGCGAATTCCAAGAAAAATTCAGTTGGCCTTAGTGACAGCACGAGAGGGGTATCGGCGGCTAAAAATGCTCTTTGCAGAATTAGGAAGAAAACAACCGCAGAGGCGCAGAGAACGGATCGCTCGCAGGATTTTGCCGGGAACCTTGTGCGTCTTCAGCGAACTCTGCGTCTCAGCGGTTAGCTTTTCGGGAATCAGGTTCACTTGGCGTAGTCTGCCAGCACGGCAACGAAGGCGTCAACTTCAGGTTCGGGACCGTCGCCGTAATTGGCGTGTTCCTGGTCCCTCCATTCGCCAAGCACCGTGCGGGGTTGGTTGGAGATCGTGATGCTTTTCTCAAGCGTAAAAAACCGGCTGGAAACCTGGGACGGGTCGTCGGCAAAGGCTCCGCTGCTGAGTTTGACTTTCACGACGATCCCGATCAGGTGAGCCTCGGCCAAGGCTTGAGGTTCTGGAAACTCGATCACAACGCAGGGGAAATCGTTAACCTTTTTCAGGTAAGTCTTGAGCTGGGAAGCCGAAAAACTGGGCTGATTTCCGCAGCTTTCCGAGACCTGTTCCAGTACCGATTGATAAAACGATTGAACCTCGGGCGTCGAAGCAATCGACAAAAACTCAATCGGTTCGCGGAGTGCAATTTGCCGCAACGCGTAATGCGCGAAAACATAATTCGCCGATGGCCCTTCTGGCTCCGGCTCCTTTTTCTTCGATAAAAAGTCAAACAATCCCATCAGTTGCTCCTGGCGGAAAAAGGCAAGAACAGATTCGCAACGCCTGAGGTCACAGATCGTAGCAAAAAATGTGCCTTCCAGCACAACGCATCGAACCCAATGCCCCAATCACTACTCATTCCAGCCTTGATCGCCGATCAACGGCACGAATCTGACGGCTACCAATTGTTCGGTTTTACCAAGTTCAGTTCCATCCTTCGTGTATCGGACCAGCTGTTGATTTCCTTGAGGACCGACTGGCATCACGATTCGCCCCCCATCCGCCAATTGCCGGGCAAGTGATTCTGGAAGCTCGGGGCCGCCCGCGGCGACCACAATCCCGTCGAAGGGGGCCGCTTCGGGAAAACCCAACGTCCCGTCACCGACCTTGACCGTTACATTGGTCACCCTGGCGGCCCTCAAAGCGCGAATGGCACGGTCAGCTAGCTCCGGTTTGCGTTCGATCGAAACGACTCGATCACAGAGCTGGGACAATACCGCAGCCGCATAACCCGAGCCGGTGCCGACTTCCAGCACCGTTTCATCGCCTCGAAGTTGCAATGCTTCCAGCATGAAGGCGACAATGTAAGGCTGCGAAATGGTTTGGCCTTCACCAATCGGCAAGGGACCGTCGTCGTAAGCCTGGGACGCGGAATTGGCTGGAACAAACAACTCCCTGGGAACGGTCGCCATCGCCGTGAGTACTCGTCGATCGGTGATTCCACGCTTGAGCAGCTGGCCCTGAACCATCTGCCGACGCTGAATTTCATAGGAATCAGCCATGGGTTGAGCCGTTGAATGAATCAGGTTTGGAAAAACTCAAATTCTGATTTCAAGATACGATGTCATGAACCACCTGGCCGTGGACATCGGTCAACCGGTAGTCTCGGCCTTGGAAACGGTAGGTCAATTGTTCGTGGTCCATTCCCAGGAGGTGTAGAACCGTGGCCTGGAAATCATGAACGTGGACACCGTCATTGACCACCTTGAAACCCAACTCGTCCGTTTCCCCATACATCATGCCGGGTTTAATCCCGCCCCCAGCCATGAAGATGGAATAGCAGTCGGGATAGTGATCTCGACCCAGGACTTTACTATTGGCTGTGCGCCCTTCGCGAAACGGCGTACGACCAAACTCGCCGCCCCAAATCACCAGGGTATCGTCGAGCATGCCCCGTTGCTTGAGATCCTGGATCAGGGCCGTAACCGGTTGATCCATGCGAGCGCACTTGGTGGTTAACCCATCAGTCAGTCCTTCGCCCGGATTGGTGCCATGAAAGTCCCAGCCCCAATCGAACAACTGAACAAATCGTACGCCTTGTTCGACCAACCGCCGAGCCAACAGGCAATTGTTGGAAAAACTCGCGTCGCCGGGTTGAGCCCCGTAGGCCTCTAACGTCTGCTGCGATTCATTCGCGATGTCCATGACCTGGGGAACGGAAACCTGCATCCGATAGGCCAATTCATACTGGGCAATTCGGGTTCTGGTCTCAGGACTGCCGAGCGTCTGTAGCTGAATGCGGTTCAGATCATTGATCGCATCAAGCGTTTTGCGGCGCAGTTCACGTGACATGCCGTTCGGGTTGTTGACGTACAGCACCGGGTCGCCTTTGCTGCGGCACTGAACACCTTGAAAGACCGAAGGGAGAAATCCGTTGCCCCAGGCATTTTTGCCCGCGCTCGGATTCGTACCGCCAGAATTCAACACCACGAAACCAGGCAGGTTTTCGTTCTCACTTCCCAGTCCATAAGTGACCCAGGATCCAAAGGACGGTCTTCCCTGGCGAGGCGAACCGGTCAACAGGAACAACTGGGCAGGCGCATGATTGAATTGGTCGGTGTGCATCGAACGAACAACACAAAGATCATCAGCAACCTGGGGAAGATTGGTCAGCGCATCGGACATCCAGATGCCTGCTTCGCCATGCTGAGCGAAACTGCGGGGCGTTCCTAACAGCTTTGGTTTTCCCGAAGTAAACGCGAATCGACGCCCCGCCAGAAATTCGTCCGGACAGTCCTGCCCGGTTCGTTCGACCAATTCCGGTTTGTAGTCAAACAAATCCAACGTCGGAGGAGAACCCGCCAGATGAATATAAATTACGTTCTTGGCTTTCGCAGGATAGTGTGGCTGACGCAGGGCCAATGGATTTGGCACCTTGTCCTGGGCAGCGCTGATCGCCGGCTCCTGAGTGGCGAGATAGACCGCTCCCAAGCCGACCGGACAGGTTTTGAGGAAGTGTCGCCGCGTTTCAAATTGAATTCTTTGTTGCTCAAAATTCATGGCTTCATCAGCGTTTCGTCTAGGTTGAGTAAAACGTTGGCGACCGTTGTCCAGGCGGCCAATTCAACCCGGTCAACATCCGCAGCAGGCGGGTTCAAAGGGTCAACGCCCAATTGTTCGGCAGCCTCAGGCTGGTCTTCAAAATGCTCTCGGCTCGATTCAAACAGCTCGACAATGCGTGCCAATTCTGTTTCGGTCGGTTTGCGAATCAGACACAGACGAAAAGCAAACTCAGCTCTGGCTGGCGTTGTTCCGGTTGGCGACTCAGCCAATACACGGCGAGCCAACGCCTGAGACGCTTCGATGTAAACCGGATCATTCAGTGTAACCAGCGCCTGCAGCGGGGTGTTCGTATTCGAACGTCGAATTTCACAGACCTCGCGACTGCTGATGTCGAACGTCGACATGGATGGATAGGGAGAAGAACGACGCCAACGAGTGTAAATTCCCCGTCGATAACGATCTTCCCCAGTGCTGTCGGTCCAGTCAGTCGTTGTTCCAGTGAACGCGGGCTTCAAACCAACTTTGGGTTGGGGTGGGTGAACGGGTGGCCCAAACATCTTGTCACTCAGCAATCCGCTGACCGCCAATGCCTGATCGCGAATCATTTCGGCTGACAATCGGACCCGTGGCCCGCGTGATAACATTCGATTGTCGGGATCCAACTGCGCTGACATTGGGGTGACCTGGGATGTCTGGCGATAGGTTCGAGACATGACGATCTGCTTCACAAGTCGTTTCGTGTCCCAACCGTGCTCCATCAGATCGACGGCCAGCCAGTCCAATAGCAAGGGATGCGATGGCAGGTCGCCCTGGGCACCGAATTCTTCGCTGGTCTTTACAATCCCGACTCCGAATAACTGCTCCCAATATCGGTTCACAACGACGCGTGCGGTGAGCGGATTGTTGCGGTCGACCAACCATTTCGCCAGCGTCATACGATTGCGAGGTGCATCAACGGGAAGTTGATGAAACACTTCAGGCGTGTCGGCAGAAACCACCTCACCGGTATCCAGAAAATTTCCGCGCAGCTGAATTTTGGTGACACGTTGACTCGCAGGACTCAATGCCTCAAGCACCGGAACAGTCGTCATTGGTTTAATCTCATCCAGCTGCCGTCTCAGATCGATCAGTTCCAATTCCTGCTGTTGTTTTAGCGAATCCCGATAGTGCTTGCCGATTTTCTCCGACTGTGCTGGCGTCAGCGATGGTTGCTGAAGCAGCGATAAAACGTCGTGAGGCAATGTCTGAACAGCAAAACTCTGTGCTGCTGCGGTTGCGGTCGGCGAGTTTTGCGACCAGACCACCTGTTTGTTTTCGTCCAGAATACTGACCCGAAACCCATTGAGTCGTGTGTGTAAATCAGCCCCGGTGCGATTCCAAACCTTGATCTGTTCAATGCGTCTCGTCTCACCCAGGTCAAGTTGCCACCAAGGATCGGGTTCGGTGGCGGTGTGCGTTACCGATTTCTGCTCGAAATCGCCATCCGTGTTCCCGTCAATCGCCAAGTCCGGCGATGCTCCGTAAGCCGTGCTCGATTGAGTGGCTTTCCCGCTAAGGGCCAGATTGGCGGGGTCGCCTTGTTCGTCGATCGTAAACACCTGGACTTCAGCCAGGGAAAGGATTCTCGCTTTCCCAGGCAAATCGATCCTCACCAGCCGTCCAGCGATCGGTTTTTGGCTTGCGGCCTGCGCGTCTTTTTTCCATCGATCAAATTTTCCCTCGTCAATGGGTTGGTTCAGGGCAGCTTCAGCCTGAGCAATTTTCTGCTGGATCGCGTCGCGCCGCTGCCGGGCCTGTTCCGAAAAGATCTCCAATACGGGCGATTCATTGGGGCGATCCGCATCGGCGGTCTGGTTCAGGAAATCGTAAAACTCAAAATACTCCTGTTGAGAAATTGGATCGTATTTATGCGAATGGCATTGAGCACAGGCCATGGTCGTACCCATCCAGACGGCCATCGTGGTGTTGACCCGATCGACAACCGCTGCGCTGCGGAACTCTTCGTCGCTGGTTCCGCCTTCGCTGTTGGTCAGCGTGTTGCGGTGAAACGCGGTGGCGATCCTGGTTTCAGTCGTTGCCTGAGGAAGCAGGTCTCCGGCAAGTTGTTCGATCGTAAACTGGTCAAACGGCTTGTTGTTGAGATACGATTGGATCACGTAATCGCGATAGGCCCAGATCGTTCGCTGCTTGTCTTCGGCAAACCCTGCTGAGTCGGCGTATCGCGCGAGGTCCAACCAGACGGCGGCCCACCGCTCGCCGTACCCGGGCTGGTTGAGGTAATAGTCGACCAGGTTTTCGTAGGCTTGCTCCGATTCGTCAGCAACAAATTTTTCGACCTCAGCCAAGGTTGGTGGCAAGCCGGTCAGATCGATGGCCAGCCGGCGAATCAGCGTGTAACGGTCGGCTGGCGGTGAGGGGGGGAGCTGGGTTTCGGCCAGCCGGCTTTCAATGAAGCAGTCTATTTCATTGACCGCCTCGCCACTTAAAGAGTCCGGGACTTCGGGACGTTGAGGTGGTTGATAGGACCAATGCTGTGGATAGTTGGCACCGCGACGGATCCACTGCAAAACCAGCTGTCGTTGAGCCTGGGTAAGTGGTTCGCCATGCTTGGGAGGAGGCATGATGCTGTCCGGATCGTCACTGCTGATCCGGACCAGCAACTCACTTGATGCTGGATCGTCGAGGTCAATCACCCAATCCAGCGCGCCTTCTCTCGTATCGAGCCGAAGGTCGGCTTGGCGCGCGTTTTCGTCTGGACCGTGACAGGCAAAGCAACGATTCGATAATAGAGATCGGACCTGTTGATCCAGGCTTGAAGTGGCTTTTGACTGACCAACACACAGCGTTGGGAAAACCAAAGCAACTGAACAACCAACGAATCGCAACAACGCCTGCATCATTTCAACCCATCTTCGCTTAGAAGTCTTCTATCTGGATTTGAAGTCAGTCCTACCCTGCTTTCATTTTGACATGCCGATCTGCGAATTCGAATAGGGATTCAACAATTTGCGAGATGAAGGTCGGTTTTGAGCGGTCGGGGGTGACGGAAAAAAGCTGTGCATGTCGCCTATCGCTCTCCAAACATCGCGATTTTCCATGATTGGTTCTGAAACGGCCAACGCAAGGATAAAGGGGGGATTTGTCGAGACGTTTATCTTATTCGGGCGCGACAATTTCTTTCGACTGTCGAACTTGGGCGATTTCATCTCGCTGCACATTCGCCATTTTTTGATTCGCGTTGCACCTCCAAACAAAAAAAGACCTGCGGGTGTTATCCGCAGGTCTTCGGAAAATTCAGTCGTTTGAAAGCTGTTAGCTGGCGTCTTCGTCGACCGTCGGTACGACCCAGACTTTCAGTTCGGTTTCGATTTCCTGGTGCAAGTGGACTTTGACCGTGTACAGGCCCAGTTCCTTCAAAACACCTTCGAGGCGAATCTGATCGTTGGTCAGCGTGATCTCGTTTTGCTTCAGCGCCTGAACGATCTCGGGAGCGCCGACGCTACCGTACAAGTGACCTTCTTCGTTGGCGTTGGCTTCGATGGTGATGCTTTGCTTCGCAACGAATTTCGCCAGGTCACGCAGGTCTTTCAAGCGGGACTCTTCGATCTCTTTCAACTTGGCTTTGTGCTTGTCGACCATCCGCTTGTGATGCTCGCTGGCGACGGTTGCCAAGCCTTGAGGCAGCAGGTAATTGTTGGCGTAGCCGGCTTTGACCTCGACGACTTCGCCCTGCTTGCCCAGGTTGTCGACCGATTGGATCAGCAACAGCTCAATGCCACCATTTTCACCGCGCGGCAGTCGATCGTATTGAGCCTTGTTTCGCCGTCGTTTTTGCGTTTTGGTTGCCATTGAAGTGTCTCTGCTGAATCGCGTTAAAGTATTGGTTGATAAATCTCAGTCGAGCACGGTTGCCCAATCAAGTGGTATTCCAGCGGTGCTGGTTAAAACGGAACTTCGTCAGCCGGCGGTGGTGCCTGTGATGGAGAAGGTTCCGAATTGTCATGTTGGTTTGAGCTGGAGGGACCGCCGCCGGAGCGACCGCCATTTCCACCAAGCATTTGCATCTTTTCGCCCACGATCTTGATCTTGGATCGTTTCTGGCCTTCCTGCTCCCAGCGATCAAGCCGGAGGCGGCCTTCGATCAACACCGAGGACCCTTTGGAAAGGTATTCGGCGGCAATCTCCGCCATCCTTCCCCACAACGTAATGTCGAAAAAGTGTGCTTCCTCGACCCATTGGTCATTTCGTTTGACTCGTTCGTTGACCGCCAGGCCAATATCGGTGACGGCAGTGTTGCTGGGCGTATACCGCAGTTCAACATCCCGGGTCAAATTGCCTACTAAAACAACACGGTTGTAACTCGCCATCTGTTTTCTCCCTCTACTTCAGATTTTGCGGCGGTCCAATCCGATTGTCCCGCAACATCAAAGAATTGTTTAAAACCAATCTTTGGTTGCCTCTGGACTCCTTTGGTCACTTCGACCAAAAAATCGCGGCTATATCAACATATCAGCTCGTGCCTGAAAACCAACCCGTCGCACGTGCTGGACAGATGATCAGCTGGTGACTTCTTCTTTCTTGTCTTCTTGAGACTCTTCTTCGGTGGCTTCAGCAACTGCCGCTTCGGGAGTCTCGCCCTTGGCGACGGCGACCATCGGATCAACCAGTCGGGGATCCAGTTTGACAGCCAAGTGTCGCAGAATGGAATCGTTCAGTTGGCAGGCGCGGTTGAATTTCGCCATTTTGGTGCCTTCCACGCGGAAGTAACTCAACCAGTAAGCGCCCTTGCGGTTGCCGTTGATGGGGTAAGCCATCTTTTGTTCGTTCCACAGCCGGCTGGCCAGCAGTTCACCATCAATCGAAGTGACCAGATCTTCGACCGTCTTGGCGACGTTGGCCGGGTTTCTGGCATAGGCGTTAGCATTAAAGATGAACATGCATTCGTAAACGTTTTCGGCCACGAGTAATTCCTTGGTTACCTAGTTCGGATTGGTTTTATCTGTATTTTCAAGTCTGCTGGAGGAATCACGAGTATCAGCTTCGGGGAGCTGATCCGATCGTTTCCTGTTGGCAGTGGGTGGTTTCTGGTTGGTCGCACCATTGAACTGGTTCATCGCCGACTGGATTCCATTTTCAATCCAGACATCAACGGCGTCAGCGGCACGACGAATCACGGCATCTGCCGCATCACGGTCCTGCGAACTGAATTTGCCCAGTACAAAATCGGCAGCATCCCACTGGGGTGGAACTCGGCCAACTCCGACTCGTAGTCGAGGGAATTGATCGCTGCCCAGGCAACGGATGATATCCTTGAGTCCATTTTGGCCACCGGCCGACCCGGAAGCCCGGAGCCTTAATCGACCCAGATCAAGGTTGATATCATCACAAACGACCAGCACATTGGCGAGGTCGATTTTATAAAAATCAACGGCTTTCCGCACACTTTTTCCGCTGAGGTTCATATAAGTCAGCGGGCAAAGCAGCACCGTTTTCTCGTTTTTTATACTCGTTTCGGCGACTTCCGCAGAAAATTTCTGCTTGACACCGCCAACGTCATAACGATTGGCAATGAAGCCAATCACCTCAAAGCCTACGTTATGCCGCGTTTGTTCGTACTTTTTGCCAGGATTTCCTAATCCGACCACGATCTTCATGGCCGAGATTAATCTTGCGGTTCAGAAGCGTCACCTGGTTCTTCGGCGGCAGCCTCCGGAGTTTCCCCACCCGTTTCATCTTCGGTCGGTTCGGTGGAAACAACGTCACAGGAAACGACCGGCAAATTTTCGTCTTCAGCCAGTTCGAATCCCTCGGGCAATGGAACCTCACCAGCGGTAATCGTCTGGTTTACGTCCAAGTCGTTGATGTGCAGTTCAATGTGATCCGGAACCGACTTGGCTGGACAGGTAATCGTCAATTCATGCTGCATGAAGTTGATCGTACCGCCATGGTGGGCTCCAACGGCATCCCCTCGAAGCTGCACAGGGACTGTGATTTCAACTTTTTCGTTGGGATTGACCCGAGTCAGGTCAACGTGCAGCACTTCGATTCCGAATGCGTCCCATTGGACGTCTTTAATCAATGCGTCCTCGTTGGTGGCTCCCTTGAGCTGGACAACGAAACTACCGTGATCGATGGCGCGGTTCAATTCCTTCGCCTCCACGGTCAGCATGAGATTCTCCTGGCCGTGCCCATAAAGCACTGCTGGAATTTTGCCTGCCTGACGCAGACGCTTCATGCGCAGCGAACCGGTTTGCTCTCGCTTATGAACGTTCAGTGTATCTGACACTTTGGTGACCTGTGCAAAAACTGTCAATTTGACGTATTGATGGACGGCGTATTCTTACAGAAATAAGCGACCTTACAAGCCCAAGTTTGCCCTTGTAGCTCGCTTTTTTCGGGGTTTTCAGCCGTTGCCGTCACGGCTGCCGATTTTGACCGAGGGAGCACAACGATTGTCTTCCTCGAGGGCCGATCGGGTGGTCATCGGCGGATTGACGAGTTTTCTTCAGTTTGCCTCGGTGACCGGTCCGATTTCCGCCCGATTTCACGCGGTTAACGCGTTATGGTTAGCTTGGGCCAGTGGCCCGAGTTGGTAGAGTTTTCACTCAGCGTTGGATATTCCTTTTCGAACACGGCCGAATCGGCCAAGCTACGAAATGCTCCCCAAAAAGAGAACGGTTCCAAGCAAATCGCGCCCTCATTTCGACTCAGCTGAATCAAATCGGTGGCGCTTTTAAGTGGTCGGATGACGGGGGCAAACTCAGCACCGGAGAATGTTGCGACGTTTTCAAATATTTCCAGACTCTCGCCAGACTCCTAAAAAACCGAGTCAATTTCACTCTCCCGACCTTCGCAACGTCATTCCCGATGCTTCCCCATTGCTGTTCCAATTGACTTACAGCGTCAAGGTCCTACGAGTTTGGCATGGCCGCTGCAATCTAACCAGGCAACAACCAAGCGGCCAACGACGGTCGCAACATCCCGCTTACCCCCAGCATTTTAAAGGGACCCTGACCATGAAAGTCTTCGCTAACCTGATGATCCTGACTGTCGCTTTCGCCGCCACCGCTACCCAGGCTCAAGCTCAACAACAATCGAGGCTGGTGCAGCAGCCACAAGTCGCTCCACCGGCTCAAGGCGGGCAACAATGTTATGTCAATCCTGGCTTCCAGCCTCAACCGCAACCGCAAAATCCATACTACTTCGGTGTCGACGTTCAACTGCTGCGGGGTTATTCAGGCACCACCCTGCGAGTTGTGTCGGTTACTTACGGCAGTCCTGCTCAACGGGCCGGCCTGGAAGTCGGCGATGAAATCCGCACGGTAAACGGTCGCGGGTTCGCAATGGCAACGGACAGTTTCGATGCCGTTCGACTGATGAACCAGTTTGTCAGCAGTCCCTATGCAGGTGGCCCTGCCCCAGCCGTTGCCGCGGCCGCCGTTCCGGGAGCCCAAGCCGCCTACGTCGCCCCACCACAACCGGCTCAGCCGTTGGCGATGATGATCGTCCGCAATGTTCGCACCGGTGGCGACGTCCAAGTACCGGTTTACCCCACGCCACGGTTTGTCACTCAGCCCGGTTTCGGACCTGCTCCGGCCGCTGCCGCAGCTGTCGAAGTTTCACCTCAAGCCGGTGGGTAATCCAAGTCTGACCGAGTAAACAACATGAGTTCTTTCCATTGATCGCCTTCGACAAAACTGTCGAAGGCGATTTTTTCGTTGATTCCCAACGGTAAGCTTTTTGCCCGGCGGACGCGAATCCAACACCCTGAAGACTGGCATGGAACCGCAGAGGCGCAGAGTTCGGAGAGTATTCTCAATGCGTGTCCTTTGCGAACTCCGCGCCTCTGCGATTTTCTTCACTTTAACGAAACCTCCGATTCAAAGCCTTGTTCCGTGTCGCGAAAAACGCCTGGGAGAAAATGCTTGTCGACGTCGCTACGAAAGCTGCTTGCCCACCAAGACCACCACTTGCTCGCGGGGAATGCATTTCGCGGTCCAGTGGAAGCGAATGAACTCGCCATCGACCGCCTGAAATCGACCAGTAAACGTCGACACCGTTTCGCGATCCTGGCGTGGGCAAAAAGAAAACTCTTCCGCAGTGTTGTCCTCAGGGTGCAAGAGGTTCAGAAAACGTCGTCCCAGCAGTTCGTTTTCATTGTAGCCCAAAACTCGCGCAAAATTGCAATTCACTCGCCGCAAGCAACCGTCTTGATCGGCAACACAGAACAAATCGGGCGAGAGTTCGAAATAACGGCTCATGTCGGTTTGCATTCGTTCCAGCGTCGATGCTTCGTAGTTCCACATTTCCGCCGCCACCACCGCAGCGTTGGACGGCCGACAATCTGGATCGGGGTCCAGACAGGACACTGCCAGACGGATCAGCGGTGCATGCGCGTCACACTCGCTCAGCTGGTCAAAAGCCCATTCCAGTTCACCATGCATCGCCAGGTAGTGAGTTTCCCGTTTGGAGTGCGAAGGGTAGATCGTCCGGCCCGTCAAGATTTCAAACAGGATCGCTCCCAAGCCAAACACATCCGTTCGTTCATCCAGGCGTTGCCCGGACGCCTGTTCGGGAGACATGTACTCCAAGGTGCCGTTGATTTTACTCTCGCATTCATCTTCAAACGGCCAATCCTGGACTCTGGCCAATCCCCAATCCATCAGGTGCACGACTCCGAAATCACCCAACATCACGTTGCCAGGTTTGAGATCCAGATGCACAACTCGATTCATGTGTGCGTAAGCGACGGCTTGGGTGAGCCGCGCGAAGATCGTTAACAGTTCTGCCTGGTGATGGCGATTTTTGCGTCGATCGTTGATCTTGGCGTGCATCGTCTGGCCTTCGATCAACATCATGCTATGAAACGGTCGACCATCGCGGCATTTCCCCTGATCGTAGACGTCCGGAATGCCAGGGTGCTGTAATCGCGCCATGATTCGCGCTTCGTTAACAAACCGCACCGCCAAATCGGAATCGATGTCCACGCCAGCGCGCAGGATTTTCAAAGCGACGTTTCGTTCCAAATCGAGATCGCGCGCCAGGTACACCACGCCGACGCCACCACTGCCGATTTCCTTGATAATCTGATACCGAGTCTTGGCGGCGACAAAATCCGGATGTGGTTCGGGGCGAATAATAAAACCGCTGGAATCATCCGTGACGTGCAGAATACCTGACCGTGTGCTCGGAGGCCCCTGGGCTTGGTGCCGAGTCTGATCAAAATCGTCGGGAGGAATTAGATTCACAGCCAGCTTCCATGAAAGAAAAATGGCGAGTGGTTCCGTTAGTCAATCGATCTCAAGCTTTTGCCGATGCTTTGCCTGTGGCGAGCGCAGCTCAGAGGAGGAACCACTGGACACGAGACTGGACGAATTTTAGCAGTTTTGTCTCGCCAAGAAAAACAAAAAAGGATGGTCGGCTGGCTACAAATCTGAAACGCTTCACTAAATTGAGCATCGTTTCAAGAAGGAGAATTCGCCAAGACTTTTTACTTTATGTTGGGCTGGAATGTACTTGAGAAGTTCTGCCGGCCCTCCAGGCCTAATTTTGTATTCGCCTGCCAACCGGGGGTTATCACCCCCGGCAATGGCTATGTCGGCCCTTCGGGCCTGAAAACCCGGCTGTGTTGGCTAGTGCCGCGTCAAGCATTGATTTTGGGGTTGGCACTTCAATTTAGCGATTGGTTTTTCGAGCAAGATTGACTCGCCAACCCCAATTTTTAAGTTAGACGCTGCACTAGGTTCTGGATTTTAATTGGGCGGTTTCCAAACCAAACCGCAGGGCCGACAGAGTTATTGCCGCTTCAAATCAAGTTGCTCCAGCCAGTTCGCACTACTTGTTGGGCCGGCCCATCCAACGAACTTACGCAACCACATCCAGCCGAATTTTATTCGCTATCACGGGCCGGTGCTTCACGGCGAAAGACGGCGACGATGTCTTCGGCGGGAACCACGAACAGTTGATTATCCGACTCAAAGTCCACTGGAATCGCATTGGCGGGATGAAACAGTACTTTGTCATACTGTTTCAATGGCAAGTCATCGTCGTGCTCGATCGCTGCTGAAATGGTCACGATGCGGCCGGTGATGGTTGGAATCTCAGCGGAATCTGGCAGTGCAATTCCACCCTTGGTCGTCTTTTTGGGTTCGTCTTTGCGAACCAGAACTCGCAAGCCAATCGGTTCAACGTATTCAAACTTTTGCGAACGAGCTTTTTTACCTTCTTTGGCCATCCCGCGTATCTTTCGTAAGGCAAATTTTGTGACGATTCGAACGACTTATTTCTCGTCGTTAAAAATCGCACTAATCGATTTGTGCTGGTGGATCCGTTTGATTGCTTCGGCCATCATCGGCGCGACACTGAGGACTTTGATGTTGGGCAACATCTTTTCCGGGTCAATGGGAATGCTATCGGTCACGACAATGCTGTCAATCGGCGCGTTTTTCAATCGTTCAAATGCTGGTCCCGCAAAGACGCCGTGTGACGCGGCGACATGAATTTCGCGAGCACCTTTTTTCTTGACCAATTCAGCAGCTCCGACGATCGAACCAGCGGTCGCAATCATGTCGTCAAACATCAACGCGATGCGACCTTCGACAGGGCCACCAATGATGGTTTCCTGCGAGACCGATGTTGGCGACAACCGGCGTTTATCGATGATGCCCAATGTCCCGCCCAGTCGTTTGGCGTGACCAACGGCGCGCTTGATGCTACCTTCGTCCGGACTGACAATCACCAGGTCGTCCGACGGGATCTCAAGGGAACGAAAGTGTTCGTTTAAAACACTGGCTCCATACATGTGATCGACGGGCAAATCAAAGAAGCCCTGAATTTGAGCTGCGTGCAGGTCCATCGTCAGCACCCTGTCGACGCCGGCTCGGGTCAACATGTTGGCGACCAGCTTGGCCGTAATCGGCACCCGCCCTTCGTCTTTACGATCCTGCCGCGCATAACCAAAATAAGGCATCACGGCAGTGATCCGCGCGGCACTGGCCCGCATGCAGGTGTCGATCATGATCAACAACTCCATCAACGAGTCGTTGACCGGTGGGCAGGTTGGTTGGATCAGGTAGACATCCCGTCCGCGGACGTCTTCGATCTTGCAATGGATCTCGCCGTCGGGGAACGTGGAAAATTTACAGCCGCCGATTTCCAGATGCAGGAAGTTGGCAATCTTTTCGGCCAATTCGGGATTGGCTCGACCACTGAACAGCTTCAGCTCTCGCATGTTGGCAAGGGGGGTTGGGTTCCAGGCAAATGGCTCAGGTTAGTCCGGTCGTTGACCAGGTTCGGATCGACTTGAATTCAAACTGTCGACTCGTGGGCAGATCGGCGAAAGCTGGCCACCGGTTCCGAACGAGTGTAGTTTACCTTGCTCTGGCTCGGACGTCATTGCCCCGAACTGGTCTGGCGCATCGCTTTTTCAACATCCGCTAATTGTTCCACCGTGTTAACGCTCAGGGCTTCGATCGGTTTGAGCACCGGCAATGCCCGCACGTCTTCTCCAGCGGCCAGCATGATGGCTGGCAAATCGGTGATGTAGTACTCGTTTTGCTGGTTGTCATTGCCCAACTTGTCCAGCGCGGCCAGCATCTTCTGGTTATCGAACACGTAGGTGCTCATGTTGACTTCGTTGATTTGACGCTGCTCTTCGGTAGCGTCCTTATGCTCGACGATGCCCAGGAATTTTCCGTTTTCGTCACGGACAATCCGTCCCAGTCCAGTCGGATCATCGTGTTTCAGCGTTCCCAGGATACAGGCCGGTTGCGACGCCGAAAATTCGTCCAGCAACGATTTGATGCTGGAAGCTTGCATCATCGGCGAATCACCCGCGACGACCACCACCGGACCGTTGTGGCTGTTCAACTGTTCCCGTCCCATCATCACGGCGTGGCCAGTACCCAGCTGTTCTTCCTGGAGGGCGAACTGAGTATTGTCGATGGAGGCCAATTTCTGTTTGACCAGATCGGCTTGGTAACCGACGACTGCGATGATGCCATCGACACCGGCTGCTCGCAACGCATCAATCACATACTCAACCAGCGGTCGGCCGTTAGCTTCGCAAAGGACTTTGGGAAGTTCAGATTTCATCCGGGTGCCTTTGCCAGCAGCCAGAACAACAGCGATCGGAGCGTCCATAATTGGCTCGTGGGGTGTAAGAATATTGAGCCTCCATCAAAACTGAAACTCGCGATTTTTTCCAGCCCCCACCAAACGCGTTTTTGAAATCGATCGGAAAAGGCCGCACCGCCAGCAACCCGACCCGCTCAGTCCTTACAAGCCTGCCCCGCGAGTGAGCCTGGTCAATACAAGTCTGGCGCGCGTTTGCAGTTGCACTATCGCAGTTTTTGCTCAGGAATGGAAACCCGACGCGTGAGCGAGGGCTTCTCCGATGGGTGTATTTCCCTCGCTTACGCGTCGGCTTTCCAAAATCCTGTAGCTCCGGTTGAGACACTACCAAAAGGATCATGCGCTATTGGCCCTCCCCTCGTCATGGCTCGACCCTCTTTCGCGGAGAGGTCGACATTTTTTGAAGTGGTAAGACCCTCCGAGTCGTTCCTTCGCATGCCTTCGCCTCGGAGAGTCGAGCTATGTAACTTTCGACGGACCGAAGGCCGAGCATCGTTCACGTTGAGCCTTCGGAACGCT
>CAZJEK010000040.1:21040-26041 GCA_964545005.1 uncultured Pirellulaceae bacterium | reverse complement strand
CGCATGGAACTGCATCGCAACATGTATGAGGTGGATGCCAAGCAGAAAACGGCCATGGGCAATGTAATCCTGGCGAATTCGATTACGCTGACCCCGGGTACGGTTTCGGTCAGCATGACTGGGGATCAAATCAAGGTCCACGCTTTGTCGTTTGACGGCATCGAGGAAGACTTGTCAGGCGAGATGGAAAAGAAAATTGCCAAAATGGAGGGCCAGTAATGGGGATCAGTTATTTGCTGATTGCAACCTGCCTGGCGATCCTGGTCACGATGTCGCTGGCGTTGATTCGAGCCATGTGCGGCCCAACGGTATTTGACCGCGTGCTGGCCTTGAACATGTTCGGCACCAAAACGGTGCTGTTGATTTGCGTCGTTTGTTTCTGGATGGAGCGAACGGATTTCCTGGACCTGGCGTTGCTTTATAGCCTGATGAACTTTATCGGCATGGTCGCGTTGCTGCGGTTTTCCCAGTTTGGCGGCTTTTCGGGAGAAACTCCTGAGTCTACCGAAACCGGAGCAGGCCGATGATCGTTTTGGATTTGATGACCTGGGTGCTGCTGATCCTGGGAGCCGGCTTTTCCATGATTGGAGGCTTGGGCATTGTTCGTTTGCCCGAGTTTTACTCCCGGATGCATGGCGGGGGGATTACCGATACACTCGGCGCTGGCTTGATTCTTTTGGGATTGATGTTTCAATCTGGATTCTCGTTAACGACCACCAAGTTGATCATGATCTTGTTGTTCCTGATCATCACCAGCCCGACGGCCTGTCACGCGTTGGCCAAATCTGCGCTGAGTCAAGGATTGAAACCCGAACTGGAAAACGACCGACTACAAGGTCAACCCACGGATGGATAACGCCGGCTTAATGATGGAATTGATTGTCATCCCGATCCTGGCCTTGCTGGCTGCGACCGCGGTCACGGTTGCGCGAATTCGCAACCTGTGGGCGGCAGTGATGTTCACCGGCATCTATTCCTTTCTGGGTGCCAGTTGGATGTTGATCCTGGACGCGCCTGATGTGGCGTTCACCGAAGCGGCTGTCGGGGCCGGTATTTCATCGATTCTGATGTTGGCGACGCTGGCCCTGGTACCGAAAAAAGGTCACAAACGAGGTACGATCTCCAACTCCGACTTCGAAACCAAACCGATTCGCACGCGAAAGATCGTCGGTGGCTTGATCGTTGTGCTGGGTACCGGAGCGATGTTGATTTACGGGACGTTGGACATGCCACTGTTTGGGGCACCTGATGCGCCGATTCAAGTCTATCCCAATCCAACCTTCGTCGAAAAATCGCAAACCGAGATGGGAGAACACGGTTTGCCCAATGTCGTCACCGCCGTGCTGGCCAGTTATCGTGGCTACGATACACTGGGCGAAACGGCGGTGATCTTCACTGCCGGAATCGCCGTCCTGTTGATCTTGCGACGGAGAACGACCAACGATGAAACCGACCCACAATTCCAACAAGGATTGGAGGACTGTCGGTGAATACGTTTCCAATCATCCGCGTCGTTTCCAAATTCATGGTGCCCTACATCCTGTTGTTCGGGCTGTATGTGCAATTCCATGGTGATTTTGGGCCTGGCGGAGGTTTCCAGGCCGGCGTCATTTTCGCCTCCGCCATCATCCTGTATGGACTGGTGTTTGGCTTGCATGCGGCCCAGTACGTGGCGCCTCCCTGGTTAATCGAAAAACTGGTGGCCCTTGGATTGTTGATCTACGCCGGGACCGGAGTCGCCTGTCTGGCGTTGGGAGGAAACTTCCTCGACTACAACGTACTCGATCATCACCTGCTGCCAGGCTTCTTGCCTCATCAGCAACATTTGGGGATTTTTGTTGTCGAACTGGGCGTCGGCATTACGGTGACCGCGGTCATGATCGTGATCTATTATGCTTTCGCCAACCGGGAGACGGTGGCATGACGCTGGAACAATTCTTTGGTCTCTACAACTACTGGATCGTCATCTTCCTGATGATGACGGGGTTTTACATTGTCATCACCAGTGGCAATCTGATCAAAACGGTGATTGGCCTGAACATCTTTCAGACCTCCGTGTTTTTGTTGTATATCACGATGGGCAAAGTGCAGGGCGGTACGGCTCCGATTTTGCCCGAACTTCATCACGATGAACATCAGGCAACGGCGACTGATCACGATGAAAATCAAGCCGAACCAATCATCGGAAAGAAGACATCGGAAACACCTTCGGCCGATCTGGCCCAAGGCGACGATCGGCAGCCTGCTGGGGACAACGACCACGATGACGACCACCAGGACGGCGAACACCACGCGTCGGGGGTGATTGACAACTACCACGGTAAACCGTTTTCCAATCCTTTGCCCAGTGTACTGATGCTGACTGCGATCGTAGTCGGCATTGCGACCACGGCCGTGGCACTGGCGTTGATTGTTCGGATTCGAGAAGACTACGGATCGATTGAAGAAGACGATATCCTTGAAATTGACAGGGCGGCTTCGTGATCGAACAACATCTCCCTATCCTGTTGATTGTGTTGCCCTTGGTGGCAGCTCCGCTGGCGGTGTTGATTGGCAACCGTCGCTTGGTGATGCTGTTATCGCTGGTGGTTGCCTGGTCGGTGTTGGCGATTTCGGTTGCCCTGGTGGGTCAGGTTTCGACCTCGGCCTCTGGCGTGCTGGAATATGAACTGGGTAATTGGCCGTCGCCCTATGGGATCGTCTACCGCGTCGACCACTTCAATTCGTTCGTGATGCTGTTTGTCGCTGCCTTGGGCGCGATTGTGTTGACTTACGCTCCGGCCAGTATCGCGCGCGAGATTCCCAAGTCCAAACACTATCTGTTTTACGCCTCCTACCTGTTATGCCTGACAGGTCTGTTAGGCATGTGCGTTACAGGTGACTTGTTCAATGTATTTGTATTCCTGGAAATCAGTTCGCTGTCCAGCTACGCGTTGATCAGTTTGGGCAAAAACCGTCGCGCTCCGCTGGCCTCGCTGCAATACTTGATTCTGGGAACCATTGGAGCGACGTTTTTTCTATTGGGCATTGGCCTGCTGTTTCAGATTACCGGGACGTTGAACATGGCCGACATCGCTGCCCGACTGGCCGTTGCCGACACCCCAAGAGCTCAACTGGTGGCGTTTGCCTTCATGACCGTGGGCCTGGCCATCAAAATGGCTGTCTTCCCACTTCATACCTGGCTGCCCAATGCCTACACCTATGCACCATCAGCGGTGACCAGTTTCATTGCCGCGACCGCTACCAAAGTTTCGGTGTATGCGTTCGCGCGGATGATTTTCACGATTTACACGCCTCGGTTTGCGTTTGAATCGTTGCCGCTTGACCAGGCTTTAACGGTGCTGTCGTTGATCGGAATTTTCGTCGCCTCGGCCGCGGCTGTTTTTCAGTACAACGTCAAACGACTGTTGGCGTACTCCAGTGTGGCTCAGATTGGTTACATGTTGCTGGGCATCAGTTTGGCATCTCAACCTGGGATCGCGGCGGGCGTGATCCACATGTTCAATCATGCGTTGATCAAAGGTGGCCTGTTCATGGTCGTCGGTTGTTTCGCATTGCGACTGGGTTCGGTTCGACTGGATGACTGGAAAGGAGCCGCGCGAACGATGCCTTACACATCGTTTGCCTGGGCAATCGGTGGGTTGGGTTTAATCGGGGTTCCCCTGACCGCTGGATTCATCAGCAAGTGGATGTTGCTGACCGCCACGATGGATGTCAATCGTTGGCCGGTGGCCATGCTGATGCTGATCAGTTCGCTGATCGCGGTCGTCTACGTTTGGAAAGTCGTCGAAGTGTTGTATTTCTGCGAGCCTTCCGAAAAAGCAAAACAGGCAACGGAAGCACCCTGGACGATGCTGATCCCGACCTATGTCGTTATCGCGTTAACGCTGGTGTTTGGATGCTGGCCGACACTGCCGGTCGACTTGGCCGCTGCGGCTGCCAACTCACTGGTGGCATCCGGGATGGGAGGTGTCCAATGATCAGCCCGGAGAACCTGATCTGGATTTCCCTGGCACTTCCGTTGTGTGCCATCGGTCTGATATTCCTGTGCGGAAAGATTCCCAACTTGCGGGAAAGCTGCACGATCCTGGTTTCCATCGTGTTGTTCTCAATGACCTGCCAGCTGGCCGGGGACGTGTTTGACGGGCAACGGCCAACAGTCAGTCTGGGATCGATGATGCCTGGGTTCGAACTGGCCTTTACGGTGGAACCGCTGGGAATGATTTTCGCGCTGGTCGCATCGGGACTGTGGATCCTGACCACGATTTACGCGATTGGCTACATGCGGGGGCACCACGAGAAAAATCAGACTCGGTTTTTCGCTTGCTTTGCGGCAGCCATCTTCGCGGCCCTGGGAGCCGCCTACGCCAAGAACCTGTTCACGTTGTTTATCGCTTACGAAGTGATGACGATCTCAACGTACCCGTTGGTGACCCATCATGGCGACGAAAAAGCTCGTCGTGGCGGTCGCGTGTATCTGGGTATCCTGTTATCGACCTCGATCGCGTTCTTCATGTTTGCAATCGTCTGGACCTGGAGCGTGGCGGGGACATTGGATTTTGAACAGGGAGGTATCCTGACGCAGGCGGCGGTTTCGGGAAAAATCTCTGACCTGGAATTGGCGATTTTGCTGGGCCTGTTTGCATTTGGAATCGGCAAAGCGGCCCTGATGCCGTTCCACCGCTGGTTGCCTGCCGCAATGGTCGCGCCGACCCCAGTCAGCGCGCTGCTGCATGCTGTGGCAGTGGTCAAAGTCGGTGTGTTTTCGATTTTGAAAGTCGTCGTCTATGTATTTGGAATCGACTTGATCCAGCAAACTCACATCGGGGGCAACTACAGCGAAGTCGGCATGAATGATTGGCTTTGCTACCTGGCGGCCGCGTCGATTCTGCTGGCGTCGCTGGTCGCGATGACCAAGGACAACCTGAAAGCCAGATTGGCTTATTCAACGGTTTCGCAACTGGCATACATCACGCTGGGTGCAGCCCTGGCGACTCACAG
>CAZJEK010000040.1:0-21030 GCA_964545005.1 uncultured Pirellulaceae bacterium | reverse complement strand
CATTGGCGGCGGCATGCATATCGTGATGCATGCGGTGGGCAAGATCACATTGTTCTTTTGTGCCGGTGCCATCTATGTCGGTGCCCATCAAACCGACATCAGTCAGATGCGCGGATTGGGCCGAGCGATGCCGTTGACCTTTGGTGCTTTCCTGCTGGCAAGCCTGAGCATCATCGGTTTACCGCCGGGTGGGGGTGCGTGGAGTAAATGGTTCCTCGCCTTGGGCACCGTTGAATCGGGCCACGCCTGGTTAATGGCCGCGTTGATGATCAGTTCCTTGCTGAATATCGCCTACCTGATCCCGATTCCCGTGCGGGCCTTCATGACTCCCGCTGGGGAGCAGCCGATGAAATACCGGGAGGCTCCGCTGATGTGTGTGATACCGCTATGTATCACGGCCGTGGGCAGCGTGGTGTTGCTGTTTTTCGCGGACTCGATCTATCAAGCCTTGTTACCGATCGTCAGTTAACGTTCAGGATTAACTGTCAAGGAAAATCGGCTCTCACGATGTCAATTTGAATGGGTCTCGTGCTCAGCGCAGCGGCGATCGGTCGCTGCGGTCTGTCGCTGGCCAAGCTGGTTGGGAATCCTGACAGAAAAGGGACAGGATCAACATGATTAACAAGATGCGAAAACCAGTAAAACGGGCGATGTCCATTCACCTACGCTGCGGGCTTATCTTGCGATTGCGGCCGCAATAGGGTCCCAGTTTTGCGGCCGATCGAATAGTATAGAAGCGTTAGCTTAAAGCTTTTTTGATTCGGGACGCCCATGAAAATACTTCTGGTCAGCAGCGAAGTCGTGCCGTTCGCGAAAACAGGAGGACTGGCCGATGTGGCCGGCGCACTTCCGCTGGAGTTGGAAAAACTGGGTCACGAAGTCACGGTCGTAATGCCCGGATACCAGGGAGTCGATCAAGCCGCCACGGACGCAGGACTGACGATTCAACCAACGGCTGAATCATTCGAGATCCCGATTGGGAATCGGTTGGAACATGGCAGTTTCCGAGTGACTCAGTTTCCTGGCAGCAGCACCCGATTTTTCTTCGTTCAACACGACCCTTTTTTTCACCGCGATGGCCTGTATGGGCACGACGGCCGGGATTACTCTGACAACTGCGAACGGTTTACCTTCTTCAGTCGCGCTGCCCTGGAAGCGATCCGAATCTTCGGACTGGAAACGGAACTGGTCCACGCAAACGACTGGCAAACCGGTCTGATCCCCGCCCTGTTGTTTGCCGAATACCGCGAGAATCCAATCTACGAAAACGTGGCTTGCCTGTTCACGGTTCATAACTTGGCGTACCAGGGATTGTTTGACTATCGCCACATGGCCGTGACCGGATTGGATCCCAAATATTTCAATTGGCAGCAGATGGAGTTTTACGGCCAGTTGAGTCTGCTTAAAACTGGAATCGTGTTTGCGGATGCCATCAACACGGTCAGTCCGACTTACGCCGAAGAAATTCAATCGTCCGAGCAGGGTTGCGGATTGGATTCGGTACTCCGCCACCGCGCTGATCGGTTGTCCGGCATCATCAACGGTATCGACACCGAGGTCTGGAATCCGCAAACAGACTCCTTCATCCCTCACCCATTCGATGCTCAATTTTCAGTTTCAGACGGGAGTCCGGGCAAAGCCCAATGCAAGGCAGCGTTGCAACAGGAAGCCAGGCTTGAAGTCCGGCCCGACGCACCTGTGATTGGAATCGTGGGCCGGTTGGCGACTCAAAAAGGCTGGTCTCTGATCATTCCGGTGTTGAAAGACTGGCTGGCCAACCACGATGCCCAATGGGTTATCCTGGGAACCGGTGAACCCGACTACCACGCCGTATTGAGTTCACTGCACCAAACCCATCCCGACAAACTTTCGGTGACGTTGGATTTTTCAAATCCGTTTGCCCACCGGATTGAGGCCGGTTCGGATTTGTTCCTGATGCCCAGCCATTACGAACCTTGCGGCCTGAACCAGATGTACAGCATGGCGTACGGGACGGTCCCGGTGGTTCGCAAAACCGGTGGCTTGGCCGATACCGTCATTGACGCAAATTCCGAGACGATTGCCAACCAGACGGCAACCGGTTTTTCATTTGAAGACTTTACACCCGAAGCACTCAATTCGGCGCTGCATCGAGCTGTCGACACGTATCGGCACCAGCGGCCTACCTGGAATCAGATCATGCTCAATGGCATGCGCCGCGACTGGTCCTGGGGAGCCAGCGCGGAAGCCTACCAGTCGCTGTACCAGCGAACGGTAGGCTATTTGTTGGATCGGTAAGTTCAACCATCGCTTTGCTGACAGGAACCAACCCACTGGTGCACCCAGTTCCCACCTGATTGAATTTCTCCCTCGCTGACTATGTCTGATCTTCGACACGACCCCATCGATAATATCTGGGTCACCATGGCCGACAATCGCCGCTGCCGGCCAACCGAGTTTGTTCCGATGGAGAGGATGCAACAACGAATCATCTGTCCGTTCTGCAAGGGCAATGAATCCGAAACTCCGTCGGCGATTGCGGCCTATCTCGACAGCGGCGAAAAAGCGAGTTCTTCGCATCAGGAAAGCAATTGGCTGACCCGCGTCATCTCCAACAAGTATCCGGCCTTTTCAACGATCGACAATCAAATTACCCCCCGCTGGAAAACGATTCCCGATCAACCACGTCCATTTCTCGTCGACGACGCCCTTGGGGTACAGGAGCTGATCATTCCCTCTCCTCGCCACATTTCAACGTTGCCAGAACTGACAGACCGCGAACTTGAGCTGTCGTTTTCAGCGCACCGTGATCGATTGGCCGTATTGAGCGAAACGAATGGAATTGAACATGGCATGCTGTTCATGAACTGCCGCTCGGGAGCAGGGGCTTCGCTGGGTCACATCCATTGGCAATTGATTGGCAGTCCGATGGTCAGCGACAAGATTGCCAACCGAAGTCGGCGAGAACAACGATACCGCCAGGAACACGGTAACTCGCTGGTCGGTGCGCTGTTGAAATGGGAGATCGAACAGGAGTCACGGATGTTGCGGTTGACTGACAACTTTGGCATTGTCTGTCCGTTCGCCAGCCGGCTGCCGTTTCAAGTTCAGATCATTCCGCGTGATCTGTCGACCAGTTTTCTGGAAACCAGCGACGAGGTTCGGACGGAGTTGGCTGTCCATTGCCGGGACATCGTCGCCCGGCTGGAATCACTGCTGGACCATCCGGCTTACAACGTACTGCTACACGTCCCCGCGTTTGACCGATTCAATCAAGAGCCCTGGTACCTGGAAGTTTTTCCCAGGTTGACGATCGCCGCAGGTTACGAATGGGGAACGGATATCTGGGTCAACCCAGTAACACCCGAAACGGCCGCGCGAGCGATGAAGGTAGCCGAGAAACCTTGAAAAAATTTGGCCGAAGGCCATTCTCAACTTAGCCTGGGGCATCGCCCCGGAAAAAACAGATAGATTTTCCGTTTGGCCAACGGCCATCATCAAGGTTGAGAATATCGGTATTTGAAAATGGCCTTCAGCCATTGCAGAACGTTGGAAAACACTCCTGGGGCGTTGCCCCAGGCTACGATGTCCTAAGGCCTTCGGCCTAAACTCCTCTGGCCTCAAACCAAACAAACCTTACCGACCAGTGAAACTTTGCCGATTCCTCGCGTCGGAGAAACTTCGCTGGTTGCACGTATTCTTCGAGCCAATCTTTTTGGACTACGGACGTCGCGAAAATACGGTAAAACAGTAATCCGTATTGTGCCGAAAAACCGAATGCAGGTCCGCTTCCCGATTGTGTCGATAATTTTATGAGCCAACCACAGATTCGACTTTGCCTCGTTCTGCATAACCACCAGCCGGTCGGAAACTTCGATGGCGTCTTTGAAGAGGCTTATCAGGACAGCTATCTGCCGTTTCTGGAGGTTTTCGAACCGTTTACCGATTTGAAAATCTCGCTGCACACCAGCGGCCCGTTGATGCAGTGGTTACAAACAAACCACCCCGAATACCTGGCTCGATTGGGTCAACTGGTGGAAGCCGGCCGGATCGAAATTGTTGGAGGCGCGTTTTACGAAGCCATCTTGCCGATGATCCCGCGTCGCGATCGCGTGGGTCAAATTCAAACCTTCACGAATTGGCTGCAGGAACGGCTGTGCCCAGCGGTTCGGGGCATGTGGATGCCAGAACGAGTCTGGGAATCGTGCCTGACATCCGACGTTGCCGCGGCCAATATCGAATACACGGTGCTGGATGACTACCATTTCCGCCGAGCCGGGTTGAAAAACGATCAGTTGACTGGCTATTTCGTCGCCGAAGATGAAGGCCGGATCGTCAACGTATTTCCTGGCAGCGAAACGTTACGCTATTTGATTCCTTTCGCCGAACCCCAGGAAACCATCAACCATTGCCGGATGCTGGCTGAGGATTGCCCGGACAGCGTCGTCGTGTTCGGTGATGACGGCGAAAAGTTCGGCACCTGGCCCAACACCAAGCAGCACGTTTACGAAAATGGATGGCTGGAAAAATTCTTCCAGGCATTGACCGACAACAAGGATTGGTTGTCCACCACCACGCTGGCCGACGCGGTCGACAATACTCCCCCCCGCGGCAAGATCTATCTGCCTGATGCCAGTTATCGGGAGATGACCGAATGGGCGCTGCCAGTCAATCGCCAGGTTGAATTTGACGAATTGGTCCATCAGCTGGAACACGATCCGCGCTGGAAACAGATTCAGTCGTTTTTGGGCGGGGGATTCTGGCGGAACTTCAAAGTCAAATATCCAGAAACCAACGAGATGTACTCAAGGATGATGTACGTTTCCGGACTGCTGCAACAAGCCGAAGATCAGGATTGTTCGGCATCCGTCATTGCCACGGCGCGAGACCACTTGTACCAGGGCCAGTGCAACTGCAGCTATTGGCATGGCGCGTTCGGCGGCATCTACTTGCCCCACCTTCGCAACGCGGTTTACTACCACTTGATCCTCGCCGAAAACCTGCTGGAAAAAGCACTTGGTCGCCCCGCGGCCTGGGTCGAAGCCGCTGGCGAAGACTTCAACTTTGATGGCCGCCGCGAAATTCGTCTGGCCAACGATCAGCTATCGACCTGGATTGCGCCCACCGTCGGTGGCCAGATTTACGAACTGGACGTTCGCCAAATTGGTCACAACCTGGGCTCCACCATCCAGCGGCGAAAAGAACTGTACCACGCCAAGGTGATGCAGGGCGAAAACGAACATGCCGATGATGCAGCCAGCATTCACGACCGGATCGTGTTCAAGCAAGCCGATCTCGACCAGCGGTTGCAATATGACCCCCGCATGCGAAACATGCTGGTCGATCATTTCTGGGACGATGATGTCGACGTTGAATCGCTGAAGGATAACTCGGCGATGGAACGGGGAGATTTTGCTGACGGCGAATATGTCGCGACCATTCGTCGTAATCCCGATCGGATCCAGGTGTTGATGGTTCGCGAAGGGAACGCTTGGGGAATTCCGCTAACGATCAAGAAAGGCGTGACGCTTAACGCCGGTTCTCACGAACTGGAAATCGCTTACCTGATCGAAGGGATTCCTGAAGAGCGTCAATTCCATTTCGGAATCGACTTTGATTTCGCCGGTTTGCCCGACGGTCAGGACGATCGGTTCTTCAGCGATTCCGATGGCCAGATGCTGGGCCAACTGGGTACGACGCTGAACCTGGAAAAGGCTCAACAATTAAAATTGACCGACCGTTGGTTGGGTTTGGAAGTCGGTTTGGAGTTCGACCAGCCGGGCGGGATCTACACGTATCCAGTCCAGACGGTCAGCCAGTCGGAATCGGGATTTGAACTGGTCCATCAGTCCGTTTGCGTGCATCCGCACTGGACCGTCACCGGTGATGAGCAAGGCCGCTGGGCGTGCCGAATGAAGTTGAATATCGTCACCGAGCCAAGTTCGGTCGCCGAGTCAAGCGATTCGCCGCTGGTGAACACCAAGTAGCATCGAAGTTTTGTTCAGCTGAATTGGTTAACGCTGTGGCTGAATAGTCGACAGACTTGTTTTCTGCAAAACGCATCTTGTTGATTCTGTCCATCCTGTCCTTTTTTCCGACCCTTCCTCAAGATGGACAGTGCGCGGAAGATTCACCTGGAAGTTTGACAGGATTTTCAGGATCAACAAGATTGACGAGATGCTTTCTGGAGGTCGATCTCTGAAACTACACCCAGGTGTGAATGAAAAAGCTTTCGCGAAGAGGCTGACATTTTTTGTCCAGCCGATTGGGCGCTAGCTAGCCCCGGACAAAACCTATTTGACGCCTGAATTTTGCAAAGTCGGTGGCTAGCGCCCAAGCCGCTGGAAGCTGTCGCCTTTCGCCGCAACTTTCGCGAAGCGAAAGCGACTTTCTGAAACTTCATCAAGCCAACGAGTGGATCTTTGGATTGCAGTTTCGTGAGTCCACTCGCTGGCCCATCGGACTTGTATTGGGTTTCCAGTACGATCCAGGCATGATCGCAATGGAATAAGGAACATTGCGTGCCGGGAATAATTCTCTGCGTCTCTGCGGTTTTGATTTACTGTCCTGCTGGGAGCTGAGTTTCAAAGGTTGTTTCCAAAATACACCTTTGAAACGATTCCTCTTACCGTGTTTTCATGTTTTCCCAAAAAACCGTGTAACACTTTTGCTGCCCATTCGTGATACAGTCGAACGACCCTTGTTCGACGAGCAATCCGATGGCCCCTCAACCCAATCCGCTGCCAGAGAAACGAAAATCGTTCCTGCTGGCAGCATTGCAGCGATACGAACAACCGTTGACCGCCTACGCGGTGCGGCTGTTTTCCGGAGATCTCGATCGAGCTCGAGATGCCGTGCAGCACTCGTTTTTGAAATTGTGCCAGCAACCGCCGGATACGGTCGACCATAAACTGGCGGCCTGGTTGTACACCGTCTGTCGCAATCGGATTGTCGACGAACTGCGAGCCAAACGCTCGGACAATGCATCGCTGGATCAGGATTATCGCGACCCCAACAGTCCCGATCCGGCAGACCGAGCCGAAAAATTGGAGTTTCTCCGCTGCCTCAGGTCGTTGATCAATCGTCTGCCAGAGATACAACGGGAAGTCATCGACCTCTGGTCACACGGGTTCTCGTCGGTTGAAATCGGCGAGATTCTCGACAAACAAACGGGCGCGGTGCGAGTTTCCTTGCATCGGGGCCTCAAGCAACTTCGACAGGAACCCCAGGTTGCTGCCTGGCTGGAACGCGCGACCAGCCTGACAGGATCGGTTCCTGCTACTTCCCCGGAAAACCGCATCACCGCTCATTCCAGCTCGTCTGAGTCGCGGTTGTCCGGGGACTCTTCCGAGTCTTTAGATTCGGCAAACACCAATGGTCACACCCACCGAACATCGTTTGTTTCAAGGAAATCATCATGACCACCGAGCGCGAACAACAATTGGCTGACCTGCTGATCGAACAGCTGGAATCCGATTCCCCCCAATCCAATGCTCCTGATACCCAGCTGGCCGAACTGCTGCGTGAATCGGCAGCGATTGATTTACCAGCAGCCAATCCGGAACTGCCTGAGTTGATTGAGGCCGAACTGCAAACCGTAACCGGCTCCGAATCGGATGGCGGTGCCGCGGCTGGCACCAACTGGTTGGCCTGGGTCGTGGCCGCCAGCCTGCTGGTGATCGTCGGCTGGTTGTCATTTGATCGCTGGTCACCGGCGATGTTGGCCTTGGTTCCGCAAGAAGAAGCGGATCCATCAGCGAATATTGAAGTCTCCGACCTGAAACAAAACGTGGTTTCAAATCGCGATTTAGGTGACTTAGCTGACGTCAAGAAAAAGCTTGAAGGAGAGCGGTCTCGCTCCATGGCAAATGAGCTACGGCTTGGTGAGCGAAGAATCACTCGGCCGGACGGAACCGAACAACTGTACACGGTTCAAGTTCCAGACACAGAATCGCCTACGGTTCCTTACGTCGTGCCAACTCCCGATGCCGATTTTGAAATCGTGGAACGCCACGCCAGGGAGCCGCGGTTTGAGGTTGCCCAGAGCTCGGGTCAGCAAGGTCAAAGTTCTGGTAGCACGGCCGGTTCCGTTAGTGATTCCGGCAAGAAAAACTCCGGCGGGAGCGGTGAAGGTTTGTTTTACTTCGATTCCGCAGGCCAATCTGGCCAACAAGGCGGAGAAGGTAAAGTTGCTGAAACAGGTGGCGAGGTTCGTAGCAGCGGTCGGGTTGACGATAGCAGAATTGCCGTAGTAGGCAGTGGCGGTGGAAGAGGTATGGGAGCTGAGGCTGGTGGATTCGACGGACAAGGACTTGGTGGAGGTGGATTCGGCGGAGGAGGAGGAATTGGTGGACTCGGCGGGAGAGGAATCGATTTCAGCGAAAATATCGAGGGTCGCGGCATCACACCGAATCGCCATGGTAACGTGAGTGACGGAGGCCAATTAGAGTTCCGTTTCGGTGCAGGTCAGTGGGGAAGGGAAAGACAAGGGAGGTCAAACCTCAGCGAACAATACGAACGGTTACCGGAAAACGATTTTCAAAGCACCACCGGTGCCAGTGCTGTCTCGACTTTTTCAATCGATGTCGATACCGCGTCCTACGCCAACATCCGGCGGTTCATCAACGACGGGCAATTGCCTCCCCCCAGCGCGGTTCGCATCGAGGAAATGTTGAACTACTTTTCCTATCACGACCCAGCACCGGTCGATGACAAACCGTTCGCGGTCAACCTGGAGCTGGCGGCTTGCCCCTGGAACAGCCAGCATCAACTGCTGCGAGTTGGACTGAAGGGAAAGGAAATTGACACTGGCAATCGTCTCGCGAAGCAACTGAAAAACAAGCTGAACACGGTTGACGAACTGTCGAAACAAATCAACACCGAGCTCCAGGAGACGTTGCAGAACCTCGGTGAGGATCACCCGAAAACCAGGAATCTGCGACAGCAACTGGAAGCGGCAAAGCAGCGAAAAACTGACCTGCAGAACCGTCAAGCAGAACTCGGCGAAGCTCAACTTGACCAACGTCCACCAGTCAATGTCGTGTTGTTGATTGACGTTTCGGGGTCGATGAGTTCGCCTGACAAATTACCGCTGCTCAAGCAAGGATTCCAACAGCTGATCCAACAGCTCGGCGAACAGGACCGCGTTTCGATTGTGACTTACGCGGGCCAAGCCGGTGTCGCCCTGGAACCAACGTCGGGCGACCAGCAAGACAAAATCGCCCAGGCGATCGATCGACTAACTCCGGGCGGTTCGACTCACGGCAGTGCCGGCATTGAACTGGCCTACGAGTTGGCTCAGCAAAACTTCATGCTCGAAGGTGTCAACAAAGTCATCCTTGCCACCGATGGTGACCTGAACGTCGGAGTCACCGCCGATGATGCATTGGTCAAGTTGATCCAACAGAAGTCATCCGAAGGTGTGTTCTTGACGGTTTTGGGATTTGGAACCGGCAATCTGAAGGATGCCAAAATGGAAAAACTGGCCGACCACGGCAACGGCATTTACGCCTATATCGATTCGGCCCGCGAGTCGCATAAAGTGCTGGTCGAGCAGATGGCCGGTTCGTTGATCACGATCGCCAAGGATGTGAAATTGCAGATCGAATTCAACCCTGCCGAAGTCGCGGCCTATCGCTTGATCGGCTATGAGAACCGAGTGCTGGCAACCGAGGATTTTGACAACGACACCAAGGACGCTGGTGAGATCGGTGCTGGGCATTCGGTAACGGCCTTGTACGAACTCGTGCCTGCCGCTGCCGCCAAATCGGTCCTGCCAGCCAAGGGACTGAAGTACCAGCAGGAAACGGTGGAAGCAACTCGAGAATCGTCCGAGGAGGGACTGACCGACGCCGCTCAATCCGGCGAGTTGCTGACGTTGGCGATCCGCTACAAGGAACCGGAAGCCAATAGCAGCCAACGCCTGGAGTTCACGTTGACTAACGATCCGACGGAGTTTCAATCGGCATCGGACAATCTTCGTTTCGCCGCCGGCGTGGCCGCGTTCGGGATGCACCTCCGACATTCGCAACATGCTGGCGAATCCAATCTGGAAATGATTCAGCAGATCGTGGCAAGCTCGCTGGGTGACGATGAAGGTGGTTACCGCAGCGAGTTATTGGATTTGATCCGCAAGGCTGGAAGCTTGGGTGCAGCCAATGCAAATAGAACATCCAGACCCGATGAGGCCGCTCGGAGAGCAGCGATAATGCGGGCTATTCAACTGCAAGCGAGGGAACAGCAGCTAAAGAAGGGGAACCAGTAGCGACAGCAGGTTTCATAGTCGCCTTTCTCTCCGCGAAAGTTACGTAGCATGGCCGATTCGGCCGTGATCGCAAAAGCATAACCGGTGTTGGTGAAAACCTTGCGGACTCGGGCCATTGGCCCAAGCTACAATTGTGGTTTTTACCAATATTGCCATTCCTTCACAGCTACCCAGCGTTTCCGAAATTTTTCATTTCTGATGTCCGAAAGCCGGCTAAAATCCCTCTTACACAGATAGACAGGAATTTGGCTTTTTTGAGGCATCGCGATGAACATTTCCGGCAGCGTAGGTCAGGGTGGGGCAAATTTTCAACAAGACGTCCGCACTGTTCAGACTTTGTTGAACAAACACGCCTCCCGAATTCCCGGCATGACTCCACTTGTCGTTGACGGGCTAATCGGTCCCAAAACCATTAACGCGATCAAGATGTTTCAAAAGTCAGCCGTCGGATTCCCGATGCCTGATGGCCGAGTCGATGTCGGCGGGCGGACCTGGCAAGCACTCAACGCCGCTGCCGGTAGTCCGGGCGGCAATCCAGGAGGAAGTCCAGGTGTCAGTCCAACCCCGGTGCCCGGATCCGGGCCGGTCGGTGACCAGCAAATCACGTTGACGGTGCGGCACGGGGGCCAGATTCCCACCAACACCAACGGTCTGGCATCAACGACCGGGACGATGTACGAATCAACGTTTATGTTGTCCGGGGCGGTCAGCGGACAGTTTACCGGCTCGATTTATCCGGACGACATGAATGTCAAAGGCCGGGTGGTGGATGGCTCATATCCGTTGCACATCGGATTCCACAAGGGTGGTTCCGCCGCGCGGCAAACGACACTGGCCGTGGAAACGCAAGGCATTCGCTGTGGGCTGTTGGTCAACGCGCGGAATGGCGTTCCGGTGGAAAGCAACAACGCCAGCAAAACGACCTCTTACGGTATCAACGTGCACAACGGCTTTAACAGCCAACGTTATTCCGATGGCTGTTTGACATTGCAACCAGCCGACTGGTCGAATTTTATTTCGCTGTTCATCAATGCGTTCCCCAACATTGACGACTGGCACACGGTGGGAACGAATACTGGCAAGCGAGTCGGAACGCTGGTGATTCAAAGCTAACGGCAACGTTGCTTTAGCCGACAGGTGATTGCTGAAAGTAGTACAGCACCAGGAATACGCCCAGAATCAGGGCCGACCAGAACGCCATTACACTGGTCGACCAGGTGCTGCCAAAGACGCCCTGTTCGTTGAACAGGTTTTCAATGTCTTTGATCAGTCGCTTGATCATGGACACGAAGGTGATTCGAATGCCGCGATCCAGGTACGCGATCGCGGCGGCACCAACGCCCAGCGCCGATGGAAGCAATTTTCGATACGTCCAATCGGTATCCAGGATCGTCGCTCGTTGCTCTTCGGGGTACAGTCCGGTTTTCATCAGCACCACAAACGCCAACGCTGCAAACAGCAACAACTGCATTTGCATGATCACGTGCGCGTTGGTGTACGGTTGATAAACGTGGTCGTGGTCAAATTCGTACGGCAAAATTGAATACAGCGGTGAGTACCAGACCCCCAGCCCGATACAGAACGCGGCTGCAATGCCCATCGCCGCCAGCATATTCCAGGGAGCTTCTTTGGGACGCTTGCCGCTGTCGTGGGCAAAGAAAGCAAAGAAGGGAATCTTGATTCCCGAGTGTTCCATCACCCCAGCCGAAGCGATGAGCAAAATGATCCAGACCTCAAACATGTGCTGTTCACCAGCAGCCGACAGGATCATCGATTTGCTGATGAATCCACTTAGTAGCGGGAACCCGGAAATTGCCCCGGCACCGATGATGCAAAACGCGGTCGTCCAAGGCATCGACTTGTGCAACCCGCCCAGCTCGGTGGCCTTGGTCGTGCCGACTCGATGCAGTACCGCGCCCATCGACATGAACAGCAACGCTTTGTAAATAATGTGGCAGAACGCATGAGCCGCGGTGCCATTGAGCGCCAATTCGGTTCCGATTCCAATGCCAACCACCATGAATCCAAGTTGGTTGTTCAAGCTGTACGCCAACACGCGCCGCAAATCATTTTCGATCACGGCAAACACGATTGGGAACAGCGTCATGGTGCAGCCGACCCAGATCAGTTCTTCGGTGCCGTGAAAACCACGAGCCAATGAGTACACGGCCAGCTTGGTCGTGAACGCGCTTAGAAAAACGGTCCCGGTTGCGGTCGCTTTGGGATACGAATCCTGCAGCCAATTGTGCAGCAGCGGAAACGCGCACTTGATTCCAAAGGCGACGAAGATCAACTTGGCGGCCAAGGGGTAATCGCTGATGGATGCCGTTTCGCCGGGCTCTAATGCCAGAAAATGATCGAATAGAATTGAACCCGTGTTCTGGTAATGCAGAATCACACCGGACAGTAATAATACGCCGGAGGCGACTTGAATGATCAGGTATCGCATGCCAGACCGATAAGCCGCGTCGGTTTTGCTGGCCCAAACCAGCACCACGCTGGAAACCGCGGTCAGCTCCCAAGCCACAAACAGCGTTACCAAGTCACCGGCACAGGCTGCCATCACTGCCGCCCCGGCGTACACCAGCCCAGCGACATGTTGCTTGGTGTCTTGAACATGCACGGCGTATAACGACGACACAACGGCGGCAATGTGGAACACCAGCCCAAAAATCCAGCTGAGACTATCCAGTCTCAGTGGACTGAGTGTCAGGTTGAACAACTGGTAATTTGTTGGATCACCAGTGGGCAGCGTCACAAACCAGGCCAGACCCAGTGCTGAAACAGCCAATGATCCCCAGCGGCTGAACCGGGACCCGAGTAGCGGCAACAGCAGGCCACCAATGATTAAAACCAGACCGGTTGGGAACTCAGGCATCGTAGTAATTCTCCGGCCGTTTGACGAACAACCGCAACCCGCGGCCGAGGAACACGATCACGACAAACGCGATAAATCCGAATGCGGCTTGAAAGCCGAACCACTTTTCCTGCGGAAAATGGGCCGGGTGATGATCGTCATAGCCCAGCCCCGGGTACCACTGGGCAACCAGGGTCAACCCACAGGCTGCGACCAGCCCGATCATGATTAGGTTAGCATTTCGCTCTAACCAACTGGGCGTTGTCGAATGAGCATCGGCCTGATCGCCGGAAGCGGAATTGCTGTCGCCTGTCATCGTGACTTGCTGAGTAAAACGAGTGCCAACTTGGAATCGGGATCGTCAATCTGGATGCGACCGCCGTCCAGTAAACGCCTCGCGGACGAAGATTTTGGACAGGTAGCGTCGCGGCTTACCGCAATGCAGTCAGCCACCCAGGTAGTGAACCGGAGTAGTTTAAAGCAGTCCCTGTTTTTACAAAAGATGAACTTTTTGGGACGCAAAGGGGCGGTTGGCGAAATCCGCTTGGGCATTTAACGGGAAGTAGCTTGCGCGGTTGGCACAATTGGCCCGAGTCGGCAACGTTTTTGCCCAACTTTGAGATTTCCGCTGCGATCACGGCCAAATCGGCCATGCCTCTAACGTTCAGGGAGAGGCTGACATTTTTGTGCAGCTGAACTGTTTAACGCTCGTGTTGAATTGTCGATTGACTCGTTTTCTGCAAAACGCATCTTGGTGATCATGCTGATCTTGTCCATCCTGTCTTTTTTGCCGCGCTCAAGACGGACAGCGTACGCAAGTTTCACCTGGAAGTTTGACAGGATGTTCAGAATCAACAAGATTGACGAGATGCTTCGAGCTGTTCGATCACTGAGACCACGAATCGGGTGAACGAACAAAACGTTTGCGGAGAGGCTGAAATTTTTGTCCAGCCGATATTATCGCTAGCCCGCTAGCCCCGGACGAAAGCCAGTTTACGCGTAAACTTCGGATGGTCGGTGGCTAGCGCCAAAGCCGGTGGAAGCCCCACCTATTGCAGCGATCTTCCTCGGAGAGGCTGACATTTTTTGTGGTCGCCAAAAGTAGCTTGGGCCATTGGCCCGAGTCCGCAGGGGTTTCGCTCAATGCCGAGTTTTTTCTGCGGTCACGGCCGAATCGGCCATGCTACATAACTTTCGCGGAGCGAATGGCGACCATCGGCTACTCAGGCTTGATTCGCATCAAACGCTTGTCGGTTCGGACAACCAAGTCGTTACCAATCACGATTGGCGAGGCCATGATCGACTGGTCCAGCTGCTGTGAGGCAACGGTTTCCAGTTCGTTCGACGCTGAAATGACATACATCGTCCCTTCGCGGTTTCCGAGATACAGGTTGCCTCCAGCCAGAATCGGTGAGGACGAGAAATTTCCCCGCAGTCGTTTGCGATTGACAACTTCTCCAGACTGGATGTCGATGCAATGCAAAATGCCTTTGTTGTTAACGGCAAACAATCTGCCCTGGTCAGCAACGAAACTGGACATGGTTGGAGCTCCGGGGATACGCCACCTGATGTGAGAATCGGTTACATCACCCGTTCCCAAGGGATCTACCGCGACGAAATCGGCCCGCATGTATCCGGTTGCAAACACAACCAAACCGGATTCGAACGCTGCCATGGGCGTAACCGAAAACCCCGACCCGTGGTCGGCTCGCCAAATCTCCTGACCATCCTCCGGGCGATACGCCGCGATCCATTGTGAGCCTGGAATCACCAGCTGCTGTTGATTGTCGACGGTGATCAAAATCGGAGTGCAATACGCTTTCTTTTGCTCACCGTCACGAGCTCGGATCGGCGGTCGGTCGGTTTTCCAGATTTCTTTTCCGGTCATCAGATCAACGGCGGCGATGAATTGGCGATCCATTCCATCGCAAACCAGGATCACGCGATCATCGAAAACGACCGGCGAACTGCCGGGTCCGACAGAGTGCTGAATGGAGTACTGGGTTTCCCAAATTGGCTCGGCCGTCTCGGCATTCAAACACCAGGTACCGTAACTGCCAAAATGGCAAATGACTCGGCCATCGCTGATTGCGGGAGTCGGCGATGCGTAGGAGTTCATTGGGTTGATCGGATCCGGATCAGTAACCGTTTTTAGCAACCGGTTGTGCACCAGTTTTCCCGAATCGCTGTCGACGGCGATGGCCCGGAGTTCCACGTTGGCGGCCAGTGTTTTGATTCCTGCTTGCGGGTCACCTTGTAACTTGGCCTGAATCGCTTCCGGACTGGCCTGGCGAGTCACCGAGGTAGTCAGCCAAATCAGGTTGCCTGCGTAGACTGGCGATGACCAGCCTGTCCCTGGAATTTCTACCGCCCAGTCCATTTGTTGCTTCAGGCTGAATTCAACCGCAGGTCGACTTTCACTGGCAGCCTTGGCCGTTCCTGCCAATCCACGAAACTGTGACCACCGATCACGCTCATTCTCGGGTGTTTGCCCGTCGACTACGTTTGACAACTGGCCAGCCAGCAGAATGATCGAGATGCAAGTGACAGCGAATACGTTTTTCATTTCAGGCCCTACGAGTTTATTTGGGACTCATAGTGTAGCCGAAAAACGTCTGATCATCTTGCAGATCATTGCTAACGGGACCAAACCTCCATCGGTTGACCGGCCACGAAATGCTGGCCTTGAAATTGAAGTGAGCTGATCCCTGGTAATTTAATCGGCTCCGGGGTTTGGACGTAATTCGCAGACTTTGGGGTGGCGACCAACAGCTGGGAAGGTATTTCATCATCAAACTGCAGCCGCTTGATTAATTCCGTTGCCGTCAGCGGTGTGACCGATCCGAATTCCGATTCGACTTCATCAATCACGGCCTGGCTCACGCCAGGTGAAGACAATTCGGAGGAGAGTCGCGGTTCATCGCTGACCAACCAGGTTGATGTCGGAGTTGACGAAGTAGAGTATGCCGTTTTTGGCTCGCGGACGGTTGCAGGTACAGATTCCTGCCACTGGGGATTCCCAGCCAGCTGCAATTCCAGTTGCGTTAACAGCTCCAATGCTGTGGACAAGTTTTCATCTGCGGCATGGTTTTCGGAAGAACGAACCTGGTTTTGAGCCATGTGTAATGCCAGGTTGGCAGCATCCAATTGCCGCTGGACGGTTTCAAAATCAATCGAATCGGTTTCGGCGGCGGGATTCGAATCGGCGGGTTCAACCTGGGACAGTTCATGCAATCGCTGGCCGTTGCGCCCCAGATGCTGTTCGATGGTTGGTGCGATCTCAAAATCGGTAGGCCTCATTGGCAGTTCACTGCGGACAATCCGAAATTCTCGAGGCGCGTCGATACATACTTTGGCGGTACCGGGCGAAATCGAATTGATTTGAATCTTGATTCCAAGCGCGGGGAACGTAAACGATTCGCCGATTTTTCGAGTGATGACCAGCATGGAAACTCCTTTTTAAAAGTTAAGCAAACTCGTAATAGCTGAAGGCAAATCATTTACCCGACAGACAAGAAACAGGCGACTTCCGTAATTGCCATGCACAAGTTGTTTTCGATCAGCGAATGGGTGTCAATATGGATTGCTGTTTTTATTTACAGTAAATTTTTGTTTACTGCTGGCTTTCTGTTTAAACGGCCAGCAGCATATTAAACTGGAGCAACAGGGAAAACTGGGCAACTCAAGGCTGGTTTTGCCAAGGGTGTTGCCTTGCCAAGGGTGTCTGCGCAAAACGGCAAATTCTGATTCTCACGCGAAGTCGCAAAGCCGCGAAGTGAGCAACGAGCTTTTGCCAAAGGTGTTTGCGCAAAATTCCCTCTGCGAATAATTCCACCTGCTCTGTTTTTGGAAACCTGTCTCCAAAAAAATACCTGTTTAAACGGCCAGCAGCACATCAAACTGGAGTAACAGGGAAAGCTGGGCAACCCAAGGCTGGTTTTGCCAAAGGTGTCTGCGCAAAATGGCGTCTTTGCGAAAAGTGCATGCGCAAAAAAACGTCTTCTGATTCTCACGCGAAGCCGCAAAGCCGCGAAGTGAGCAACGATTTTTGCCAAAGGTGTCTGCGCAAAACACCTCTGCGCAAGATCCCCCGTTCTCAGTTTTTGGAAACCTGTCTCCAAAAAAGTCTCCAAAAAAATACCTGTGTTTGCCGCCAACATGCCAAATTGGGAAGACGGGCGGCGTGGGCATCCAAGGGTGGTTTTTTTTGGGATAGGTGTCTGCGCAAAAAAACGTCTTCTGATTCTCACGCGAAGCCGCGAAGTGAGCAACGATTTTTGCCAAAGGTGTCTGCGCAAAAACGTCTTTCGATCGAGCTTGATCTCTTAGACACAGGTAGAGTTGAAGCTAGTGGTTGTTCCCATTCTCAAACGCATCGCCTTTGTGTTCCGGATCCAACCATGAGCGAATCCATGACAACACTAACGAAACAACCGCAAATCCGGCTGTGAACGTGATCAGGTGGATAACAAAAACCTCGGTGGGACCAATCGTGATTGGGTGGTGGACGCCAGATGCCTTGATGCCAGAGACCCACCATAACCACCAACCGAGCATCGCAAGGCTGGGAACAATGGTTCCGACCATCCACCTAAACACAGAACGCAACCCAAGCATGTCGCATGCAACATGCATAAAAACCGAAATCGCTCCCACCAGACCAAACGGGCGAAATTTGATCAGCCACGAATAATCCACCCCATTGGCAGAATTCGGTTCGCTTTTGGGATATTGCCAAAGAGCGAGGAAGATCGCAATCAAGGCAACACAGCTCATCAGATAACGAATTCGAAGACTTTTCATGGCGACGATGGTACGGTGTCTAAAAAGCACCGGACCGCCATTTTCGATTCGTGGTCCAGCTAAACCAGCAGGACGGCGAACTGTCCGGGATCCTGAAAAGCTTGGACGAAGGCGGCGCAGAATTCAAATTGTCCAATCTTGTCTGCGACGAATCTCGTTTCGAGTTTTGTCTTACCAATACCGGTGCAACTTATCCTGGCCCGTTAATCGGGTGACCCGAGATCCCTCTTTAAGCAAGACAGAAAGAAATGTCTATTCAAGCCGTTTTTCGTCGGCGGCAAATGACACCGACAGTTGCCAATACTACCAAGACGCCGGTCGAGCCAGGCTCGGGTACCGCAATCACGTTGAACCCAATGTCGTACAAGGACTGAACCGTCGTATTGCTAAGAAACTCCGGATTTGGACTGGCGTACCCGGTCATCAATTCGTCTCGCATGTCGCGGCCGAATTGGTCAACGATTCCGGTCAGCGACTGCCCGAAATTATCTTCCTCGTTCCAGTGTCCGTGAGCAGTCCCACCACCACCCCCCAATTCAACAGGAACAAACGTCGCGCTGCTTTGGCCAACAAATTCGTTTTGCCAAGCTTCCAACGCTGCCGCCCCGGTGTACTCACCAGGTGTACCACCAGCCAGCGTACGGTTAGAATTGCCAGCAATTCCGTCGTTGTATACTTCGTTGTCTTCCCACAGCGTACCGATCCCCAACGCGTGTCCGATCTCATGCGTCAGCGTGGAAAACGCCAGTGCACCGGCGTCTGGATGGACATTGAAGTTGGCATTTCCACCAGTCGAAATAATGAAACGCTGATTTGATGTATGAGCATCGGCAACCACGTTGGAAAAAATCAAACCACTGGGGCCAGCCGATCCCAGGACGACTCCACCACCACTGGCCGGTTGGGAAAACGTATTGACGTTCAACTCCCAGTTGCGAGCCACTCCATCACGATGATCAATGATCACGTCATCCCAAAAGTCCAAAGCATCCTGAAACATCGCCTGCTCTGCCACCGACAAATCGTTCAATGCTTGAGATGTAAACGTGACGGTAAACGTTAGCTGGGCGCTTGCCGATGCGGCACAGGCAACAGCGAGAAATAGCGATGCAAAGAACGTCTTGAGCATGCGAAAACACCAGGCAGGGGGTCTAGGGAGGTAGCACTGACCCAAATGTATCTGCAATGTTTCCAAATTCAACGGTTTTGTGCGATTTTTCGCGAAAAGTGGCTTCTGAATAAGAAAAGAGCGTGATGGTGCAAGCGGTTTCGCCAATCTCAGTAAACAACTCGGATCATGCCGAGTCCGTTTCCGGATGTCTCCGACTCGGAGAGTCCAGATAATGTAATCCTGTCCTTTTTTGGGCCGCTTCCTCAAAACGGACGGTGTACGCAAGATTCACTTGGAAGTTTGACAGGATGTTCAGGATCAACAAGATTGACGAGATGCTTCCTGGTGTTGGATCCCTGAGACTACGAATCGGGCGAATGACACAACTTTCGCAAAGCGAAGAAGACGATCCAGCTACTTGCCCAGCTCCAGGTAAACTTCTCCGGCACTAACCTGCTGGTCGGTCGCAAGCCCGTTCCATTGCAACGACAACTCTTGCTGTCGTGCGTCCTTCAAGGCCGCTTTCCAATTCAGACCTTCTCCCTTGAGAATCAAATACAAAAACTGAAACCGAAAATCGACGGGCTTGCCATCGACTGCATACTCCAAACCAGATCCGCGTTCCTCGGGCAGAGTGAATGTAATCGGGGGACTGGCCCAGGTTGAACCGGATGGCTCACCTGAGGGTGGTTCGACCAACAACTGAAATTCGAAACCCGGTGGAACTTCCTTGAATTGAAATTCGCCTCGCTCGTTGGTCTTGGCCACCGCGACCACGCTGCTGGATGGCGGCATCTGCTCACCCCTTAGCGAAACGCGATAATCGGCTGCTGGCTTGCCTGCCTCGGTAAACACCAGGCCTTTGAATTCCATCGCCGGCACCATGACAAAATCAATCTGCTTGGACTGGCCAGGCAAAAACAGATCTTCTGCGGCATGGCCGCCCCATTCAATTTCGCCCGGCTGTTCGAGAGCTGCGATACAGTCGCCCTGCCGATGCAGGTTTTGTTCAACGTGACCGGCCAGACTGACGGAGATCGTGGCCGCTTGCACCAGCTGCGGATTGTCCGAGTGAATACCTGGCCCAAAGTCCAGCTGATACTTGCCCTCATTGTCCGTCTTGGTCGTGCCCGTTCGGAACAACGTCCCCATGCCACAATGAGCCGTCACAGCAACTCCCGATAACGGTTTGCCATCGCGGTCAGTCACAGTGCCGACCGCTTGCCAAGGTCGATCTTGCTTGGGTACGTTGGATTCCTTTGAGTGTCCGTTATTTGGCGTGCTTTTGTCCTCGTCGTTGGCAGCTTTTGTGTCCTCCATCTCAACTACACGATCAACAGCGCTGACTGCCGCTTGGATATCGTCAAGATAATTCGGCCACCCGTCGCTTCCAGCAGGTATCAAAAAACCATTGTCGTAAAGAGTAAAGACCTCTAGCTCGTGAACTTTCGATGAGTCTCCCTTATTTAACTGTCTCCTATATTCAATTGCCTGATCGTCTTTCAAAAACGCAAGTTGGATTGTTGAGGTCGACTTCGAAATTGATTTACCGTTGTTTCTATGACTCAGAATGAGCATGGTTGGGAACTTCGTCAATTCCCAATCCTCCGGCATGCGATCAATTAATTCGCCGATCAGCAGCTGATCCAGACTCAGCTGCCCCGGTTGAAGGTTGAGCTTGATCCGATTTGAGTCCTGCCAAAATACCTGCGCCGCCCAATTACCACCCTTGGCAACCACGAACACCTCACCTGGTTTGTTCAACAAATACAAGTCATTCAAGTCGACGTCTTTCCAGGCAACATGAGTCTCACCCGGCTTGAGCGTGATCATTTCCTGAGACGTTTGCGGCGTCATGCCGATGTAGGTGGCGGCGTTCGAAAAGTCCTGATGCTGAACCTTGAGCACTCGAAACGGTTCGTACCGTTGCAAGTCAACTTGTTGCGGCTGGTCACCAAAGTTTTTCAGCTCCAACTGAAATCGCAGCGGTTGGCCAATCGTCGGTTGCTCTGTTTG
>CAZJEK010000039.1:0-26730 GCA_964545005.1 uncultured Pirellulaceae bacterium | reverse complement strand
AAGCACGATCACAAATCGACGTCGAAGGCGACTGTCGGCGGCGCGGTGTAATATCCGCTGGGTGCGTAGATGTCGAGAAAGCCATCGTTGTCAACGTCGACGAACTGACCGCACCAGGACCAGCCCGCTTTTTCGACCTGCAGCTTGGGCTCTTTCAGGCCGGATACTTTTTCAAATTGTCCGTTCGAGTTTTTGAACAGTGAGTTACCGCGGGCCATGTTGGCATAGCGATCATCGAGTGAGTTCAGCTGGGAAGTAATTCGTTGGCCGGCTTTGCTGTACATATTCGTGGCGTACAAATCCAATTGCTGATCGTTGTCATAATCGCCCCAGGCCGCACCCATGCCAAAGCCGATGTCGGCGGTGTTTGTTTCCTCGGTGACGTCAACGAATCCGTCCTGGCCGTCGTTACGCAACATTGTGTTGATCGAAAAATCGTTGGACAAATACAGGTCCGGGTCGCCATCGTTGTCAAAGTCGCCCCAGGATGCCTGGTTGGTATTTTTATAGACTGCGATCTGTTCCTGTTCAGGCGCCAATTCAAAACGTCCCTGCCCTCTGTTGACCAGCAGAATGTTGGGGGGGCCCGGTTTGGACAACACCGTGTGCACCTCGGCGGTCGCCAGATGCGAGCGAAGTCGTTGAGCGAATTCCGGCGGTAGGATGGCTTGCAAAGCATCAGTGCTGGCCTTGACTGCCGAGGTTGCGAAGAACACGTCCAGCAATCCGTCGCCGTTGTAGTCGGCCGCCGAAACAGCGTAGACCAGCGATGGCATGGGCACGCCAACGTAACTCAGCGATCGGTCTTTAAAGACTCCCTCTTCGTTGACCAGATACAGACTTGGTTCCAGGGATCTGCCCAGCATCAAATCCTGATCGCCATCGTTGTCGAAGTCGGCGAATACTGCCGAGGTGCAACGGTCTTCAATGTCCAGTCCCAATTCCGGAGCAATATCTTTAAAGGTGCCATCGCCCTGGTTGTGCAACAGCGACGCGCGGCCCCAGCGAGGCATCAAATAGAGGTCGTCGAATCCGTCTTCATCGATATCAACCACGGACAGCCCCGGATGATGTTCGGCGGTCGACAATTCCAGTTGAGAAAACTGCATGTTGTCGATGTCGTTGGGGCGTTCGATCAGGATCTCGGCCAGTCGCTCTTCGTGAATGCTGCGGCGAACCCGTTCGCGCAGTTCCGGGTCGGGGAGCGCTCTGTCCAGGACTTCCTGAAACATCGCCTGGCGTCGTTGCGTGATCGAAACGGACTGCGTATCCCAGCGAGTAATCTTCCAGTCATCGGTCGACGAATCGGGTTGCCAGTCGACCAGCATTTTTCCGGTCACCAGCCAGAGGTCTCCGGCTTTGGCAGTGGCCAGGCCTTCAAATCCCATCACCGCTTGAATGGTCGAGTCGCTTTGTTGTGCGTAATCGGCTCGAACAAAATAAAACTTGGCTCGTTCGAAACTGGCGATTTGTTCCAGCAACGGTTGCCACAACCTCAAGTCGTCTCGGGAAACGGATTGACTTGATGATTCAACGGACAGCTTGTATTGCGTTGCACCCAGGATCGAATCGGTGTTTTGATCGAGGTCGAGTTGGTCTGTCAAGTCAATTTTTTCAAACTCGCGCGCGAACAGTTCAACCGCATTGGGTTGGGAGAGTTCAAGTTGGGTCATAGCCTGGTTCAGGTTTTTCAGGCGCGGAGTATTATCCAGGATCCATTCTTCGGTATCCACCAGATTGGAAACCGTGGAAGGGCCTGAGGTGTCGTCGCCACGGGGAATCAGGAGCCAGCCAAGCAAGCCAATTGCCGCCAATGTCAACAGTGCTGCGACAATGACGGGCGCCCGTTTGGACCTCGTCTGGTGGTTGCGAGCAGGGCGTGGGGATTGTCTTGGCGATACCGAAACGGATTCGCGGCCGGCTGGCTGATCAGCGGTTGAGTGTGAAGTGTCGTTTACTGCGAATTGGGCAGCAGGTCGCGGCAGTGGATTTTCGGGGTCCACTTCACTGAGTTGTTTAAGCTGCCGCAGGCCGGGGATTGCAACGGTGCGACCACAAACGCACTCAAAATCGGTGCCGGCTTGCTTCAGGTCCACGCTGTATTCTTTGCCGCATTCGCATGGCAACCGAAACATCACTTCACTTGCTCCAATAAAAAAGCGTCCGCCGAAGCGGACGCGAAAGTATTTTCACTGTACGGTCCGAAACCAGACCCCAGACCTTGTCGAAGTGACGACCGGCCGCGAGTGGCCGGTTTTCGATCGGGGTCTAGTAATTATCTTTCCGTCCCTTGGGCATTTCCATGGGTACATACTCGATTTCTTGCCCTTCGATGTCAATATTGACTTCGGATTCGGCCGAATCAAAGACTTTTTTGAGGGTCGTTGCCGAATTAAATTCTGCCGGAATGTACTGGTGCATGATGGCTTCGGCCGGCATCCGTTCGTTGGCAGGTTTCATGCCGACTTGCCGTTTGGCACGAATCGACACTTTTTTGCTGCCTGGAACCATCCGCAACAGGTATTTCCCGTCAATGATATCGGTGCCAGTCAGTTGCCCGTTTCCATCGGTCGGGGCAAACTCAATGTAACCATCTTCAATTGGAGCTCCGTTCCAGGTAACGGTTCCCTTGAACTCGGGCGGACCGCTGTTGCAGCCGCCCAAGATCAGCATTCCCAGTGCCAAGGCACCGAGGGCCACCATCGAAGAAGCGTTTTTGAACGCGTTTCGCATTAATATTCTCCAGGAGTTAACCCGTCGTTTCGACCACACAGAATTCGCCACGTGTTGACATTGATGCTGTCAGCGAAAAAGTGGACCGATCCGTCGGTGAACGATGCGTTGACACCACCGGGATGGAAGCTGCGAGCCGCGACAACGTTGGCTCCCCAGTCCCATTCGGGGTGAGGTTGTTGGCATTTCGGACCCAAGCCCGGAGCCAGCAACACGTGGGCTCGGTTCAGGCGGTCATCGGCGTCGGCGTTAGGAGTCAGGTAGCCGGTGAAACCAGCACCCATGGCGACTTGAGTTCGCCCCAGGCAGCCCCAGATGTTTTCTTGTTCCGGCGTGATGATCTCTGAAATCAACAGCGTGCTGGAGGTGCCATCGGTAACCGACCCGAACGTGATTTCATCGTTAGGGTGGAACATGCCTCCGACACCAGCGTAGCTGTCAACGACGTTCCATGGCGGTACGCCCGAGTTGAAGTTCGAGCTACCCCAGCAGCCAACATAGTTGTGCAGGGCGTTTTGCCAGTGTTCAACTCCTTGCTCCTGAATCCGTCGTGACGGATCAGATGGGCACAGCATGCCTTCGTGCAGTTCGGCGCGGAAGAATGCGGGCCGACCCATTTTGATCACGCTTTCAGGGCCATTGAAGTGCAGGGTCAAATCGAGTTCGTCATACTCGTTGTCCCGCTCGATGAATGGCAGCGTGAAAGCTGGCCACGAGAACGCGTCGCGGCCGTGAACCGGGTGATTCAAAGCTCCGACAGGAAAGTGCATGTGGGCACTTTCGTAGTTGTGCATCGCCAGAGAAATTTGACGAATGTTGTTGGCACATTGAGTCCGCCGGGCGGCGGCTCGAACCGATTGGACGGCAGGCAACAACATCCCAATCAAGATTCCAATGATTGCGATAACGACCAAGAGTTCGACCAGCGTAAACGCGGTTCGATTTCTCAGCCGGTTGTAAGCGATTGCGGTCTTACTAGGCATGGTTTTGGGCATGATTTCCACCTGAAACAAAGAAAGAGGGCGATTATTTTCGCAATGATAAGGGTTTTTGTGAGCGAATTCAACGTAATTTAATGGAAAATAACTCAGGTTTTCACCTTGTTGGCCTCCAGTGTTGCTTTTTCCCGTGTTGCGCGGCGAAATTTGTCTGAGAACTTGGGTTTTCCAAGGGAAAAAGAGGTTTTGAGCGGTTTTCGAAAACTTCGTCCGGTGTCTTGGGGAAATTGCAGCGGATGTAAAATATCTCAGTTTGGCCGGCTTCAGTTTCGTTTTGGGCGCGTGTCGGCCCCTTATTCGGCTTTCAGCACCGTCGTAGGGTGCCTGTTCCGCATGGGAGTGATGGTGCTGAAGCGATTGAGGGATCGTTATGCGTCGCCAGCCGAGCGAAAGTAGTCGGGCCAATCCGGCCGAGATCCGACGGATTTTGAGTTGAAACGTTCAAGTCTCGGGCCCAATGGCCAAGCTTTTGCGATCTGATCCCCGAGGTCTCGGTAGCGTCAAGAATCAACGCACAGAATCAGCCGCAGATTCGTTACCAACCGCAGCGAAATGATTCTCAATATCCCGCCGGTCGGACCAGTGGGTCCTTGAATGGTCGGGCTGGCCGGTCCCGCTGCCCTGTCAACAGCTGTTTAAGTGAGTCGTTGACTCCCGGAAGGACATTGCGGTGCGTCTGCGGGTTGTCGAGTTTACCGTCGACCTTGATCCATAGCACGCGTTGGCTGCTGGCTTTGTACAAGTCGCTGATCAGGGGGATGTTGAGCCGGTTGCGCCCCACCACCGAATAGAAGTTCAAATCGATATCGCGGTCAAAACTCATCAGTCCGTTGCCAATCAATGAGATCGCGTCTCCATTGAATTCCATTTTCTGGAGATTGATGGTGTCACCCTCGATTGCGAAATCAATCTTGCCAGTATCGAACGCCGTTCGATTGACTTGTCCCACATTCAGGATTTTCAAAAGCGCCAGGACGACTGGTAGTTCATAGATCTTGGCGTCGGACAACTGGACGTTGCCCTCGCCACGAAGCGTATACGTTCCCTCGCTGGTGCCTTGTAAACGCAAGTGACCATTGGAACGCCCCTCAATGTCTTTCAACCCAGGGCCGAGTTCGCGGCATGTGGTTCCCAGGCAGGCGTCGATCAGCTTGCATTCGAGGTAAAACGGATTCTCGTTGCGCGTTAACATTCGCGCGTCCATCGTCAAGCTGCCACCATGCAGCACACCGGTAACCGATTTGGCTGATGCCACTTGAGCCGCTGCTGAACCATGGTCGGGCGCAAGTTCGGAGGTGATCAGGGGGACCAGTTTTCCAGCGGTGACCTGATCGTTTTCAATTCGAAATGGTCCCGCGACATTCGTGATTTGAGTTCCGTATAGTGTCAACGAATCCACATCCAGCTGACCGTCGCAACGCACCGATTCGCCGTCGTAGATTCCGGACAGCTGAACCGACCCGTAGACGTTTTCCAATGGCAAACCGATCTGCATGTCAGCCTGGTTCATGTTGACCATGATGTTCCAGGCCATGCTGGTTCGTGATGCACCGATGGGGCCCGCTGCGTTGGCAGCCCGGGAGTTATTGGGGGTCAGCGTCTTGGTTCCGGCCAGCGTGATTTCTCCCGCGACATTGGCCAGCCCCTGGTACCGCAAGTGCGCCAGAGGAATTGCCAGTGAGCGGGGAACCGCGGTCAACAGGTCCTCGTCGGCTTTCAGCGAGGACACCAACAGGTTGCGGAGGCCAACCGACCATGATTGTTCGGAATAATGTCCCGAACCGTGACAGGCCACCCAGGTTTTATGGTGCTTGCCGCGCATGCCGGTCAGCGTGATCCGCCCATCGCCGATGCGGACCTTACCTGTCAAGTGATTCAACTGGTAAGGAAACCAGACAGGATAAATCGACACGTAGTTGGCTTCCGGGTCGTCGCTGCTTTCTTTCAGGACAGCTTCAACTTGCAGGTCCAGTTGTTTGCCCGGTGGCAGGGTCATGTCGACTTTCAGCAGGTCCAGCGTTCCACGCGGACGAAAGCCATTCCAGATCCCCTGGATTTCGGGTTTAAGTGCGTATCGCAACTGGTCGTTCAGCGGCACAGCCTGGCACAGGAATCGCAGGTCCAAACCTTTGAACGGGTCCCAGGTTCCGTGGCAGCCGACTTTGCCACTACTGTTGCCGCCCTGCAAATCCTGGAACGTATAGTGATCGTCCTGGACTTTGACCGTCCCTTGAATATTGGAGATCGGATAATCAAACGCTTCATGCCGTACCGCGCAGTTTGCCAAGCGGATCGTCAGGTCGCGGGTGACTTCGCCGTTGGCAATTCGTTTTTCAATTCGGCCACTGCCTCCGACTCGTCCCAACGGTCTGAATGCGCGGACCACGTTGGCCAGCTTGGGTTGAGCGTCGACGGCGTCGAGCAATTTCTGGTCGATTGGAATGGTTCCGGGGACGTCCAAGTCGACTTGGTAAGTCGCGCCTTGGCCGATGTTGTCGACAAAGCCGGTCATCTGAGCCGCTTGCTGGTCCAGCTGAGTGTTGATCTCGAAATCACATCGATCATCAATCCAGTTGACCGTGCCGACACAGTGTTCGACTCGGTAAGGCAGCTTGATAAATGAGAACGCCATGTCAGTGAGCTGGCCAGTGATTTGACGCCGCAGTTGTTGGCCATCGTGAGACAGCACGAATTTGACGTTGCCAGATCCTTCCGGGGAAAAGTCCTGGCACAGCTTGGTGCCGTATTCCGGGAGCCAACTGGCGGCGCGGCTGGCTGATGAAAAATACAGCCCGGTGGCAAAACCTGAGCAGTGCCATTGTTCGCGTTCCAGCAAACCTGCCTGACGATAGTTGAAGCGGAATCGGCCGTCTTCCAATTCGCCTTGGACGTCGGTCAACGACAAGCCGTGATTGTTGACCAGGAATTTCGCGGAAGTACGAAAAACCGCCATCGGCAAGCGAGCATCGTCGAGGCTGAATCCAGCCACCGAGCCTTCCAGCTGAAACCGTGGCAGTTCTTGGAGGTGAAAGTCTCCTTCAGCGCTGGCCAGAAAATCAATTCGGCCTTCCAGCGTCCGCGTCTCGGCCAACAAGCCGCGGGCAGACTCTGGCAGGCGGCCCATCATCCGATTGGACAGCTGAGCGTCTTCGGCCGACAGGCGAGCCAGCCATCGTTGGCGTTCGGTGTCGACAAACGCTTCGATACCGATTTTGGAAATGGCGCGAGTCCGAAATGTCCCCGTTGCTTGCCACTGTTTTCGACCTTGGTACAGCCCTTCTTCCAGCGTTACTTGAATGCCGGACAGCACGACCGGTGGTTGCTGAGGCATCGACATGTCAATCAATTGGATCTCGCAATCAACCAGTTGCACACTTCGCGGTGGATCGCCTGCAGGTTGCAATTGCCGGAGCTTGTTGATCACGGGAGCAAAATCCCAGAGGCCGTTGTTGGACCGGATCAGCGACAGTTTGGCTCGGCGCAACTCGATTACGTCGACGGGCGGTAATTTGCCGGCGGTCACCAATTCGGACAGCGTTGAATCCACGTGCACAAACAGCTCTGCGACGCTGAACGTTGAGCCAGTTGGCGCTGCGAGGTCATCGTTCGTTAGCGACAGTTCAACCTGGCCCAGGCGAAGCCCCTGGTGGTCGATGAACTGGGCGTGCCCAATCCGAATGTTCAGCCCGGTGCCCGAAAGCTGTTGGGCGATCTTGGACTGCAGGACGCTTCGCAGTTGGCTTTGTACCGTTTGCTGAAACAGCAACCAGCCGACGGCCCCGATCAGCGCCAGCACGACCATCGATTTGAATACTCCCCAGACGCTAACACCGCGGTCAGGTTTTCGGCGAGCGGAGGGGGCTGAGAACACAGGCTGAGCAATCCGTTGGATCAGCAGGTCGTATTGGTCGGTCGGCGCAGGGGCGACAAGTCAGGAATCCATTCCTGTTCGGATTTTAGTTGCTGGGCTGATTTGGATGAAGAGGAATCCTGTTGTCGCAAGCTAGCGAAGACAGGCAGGATTTGATGCCGTGTTCAGGCCTGGATTTATCCGTCCGGCGTCTCGATCCAGCCGAGTCATTGACGGGGCAAGTGCGATTCGGTGGCAAGAATGAAGAAAGCTTTACTGGGCAACCGGTTTGGTTATACTCAACGACCCGAAGGCCGGATGCTAGCACCTCCACCTGTTTGCGGCCGGCAAGAAGACGATTGGAACTTCCGACTTGAACTACATTTCACCGAGCCACATTTATGAATGAGAAATCACCGCCACCGTCCCAGCTTGTGTTCTGGGGGTGCTTTATCGCGTTGATTACGACTGCGTTTGGGTTTATCACCCGGATGTTCATGCTTGATGATGCTGCGATTACCGAAACATTGTTGGGACTCGATCCCGCGCAGGTCGGTGAATACAAGGGTATCCAGGTTTGGCCGTTCGCGGTCAGCATTATCTTGTTCAGCTTGATCATTGATAAAGTTGGATACAAATTCTCAATGATCTTTGCGTTCGTTTGCCAATTCACTTGGGCCGTGATGGGCTATGTGGCGTTGACATCTGCCGACACCAACCCAGAACTGGCCAAGTCGTTGATCTATTGGGGCGGTTTGGTGTTGGCACTTGGCAACGGCACGGTGGAAGCATTTATCAACCCGGTTGTTGCAACCATGTTCGATCGGGAAAAGACAAAATGGCTGAACATTCTTCATGCTGGTTGGCCAGGTGGTTTGGTGATTGCTGGAGTGCTTACGATTTTGCTGGGCGACATCGCTTGGGAGTACAAGCTGTTAACGATTGCGATTCCATCGCTGTTGTATTTCGTTCTGCTGATTGGATGCCAGTTTCCTGCTCAGGAGCGAGTGGCTGCCGGCGTGACTTACAAAGAGATGCTTTCTGAGTTCGGGATTCTGGGCGCTGCGGTGGTCGGATTTTTGCTGGCGCTGCAATTGATTCAGTCGTTTCCCGATGTTAATCAGTATCTGTGGTGGGGGCTCAGCGCCGCGTTTGTTGTTGGTTTCGGAATCTTCACTCAAAGCCTCGGCCGCGCACTGATGTTTGTGCTGATTTTGATCATGATGCCCTTGGCTACTACCGAGATTGGAACTGACGGTTGGATTTCAGGCATCATGGAACAAGCCGTGACATTCCATGCTGGATGGATCCTGGTTTATACCTCGGCCATCATGATGGTGTTGAGGTTCTTTGCAGGACCCATCGTCAAAGCACTGTCGCCGTTGGGGTTGTTGATCCTCAGCTGTCTTTTGGCGATCGCCGGGTTGATGGCGCTGTCTGGTGCCAAAGGAGTCGGAATAATTTTTGCCGCCGCCACGTTGTATGCATTGGGCAAAACGTTTTTCTGGCCAACGATGCTGGGAATTGTTTCTGAGCAAACGCCAAAGGGGGGGGCATTGACGCTCAATGCTATTTCTGGAATCGGCATGATGGCCGTAGGCGTTCTGGGTTTCCCTTACATCGGGGCACTCCAAGCGAACAAGGCGATTACCGAGGTGGCGCAAATGGAGCAGGTCTCCTCGGTGCCAGGCTTGGTCGAAGATGGCAAGCTTTCAGATGCTGCTTTGGAAGACAAGTCGATTTATGGAATCATCAAGTACAAGAATCTTGATGATGCCAAGGTCGGCGACTTGATTCAGGGGGCGGACTTGGCTGAAACTCAGGTAGCGGAAATAGAAAGCGGGATTAAGACAGCCAAGGCTGAGGGTGGCCAAAAGGCACTGTTTAACATGGCAGTGTTCCCAGGTTTCATGTTGTTGTGTTACCTGGGATTGTGGGTTTACTTTAAATCCAAAGGTGGCTACACGGCGGTGCACATCGGTGCCGAGCACGATCTGACTCACCCATCCCACGGTGAAGGCGGCGGCGTGGATCACGATGTGACGGCTGAGGAAGCGATTGCTGATGGTGCCGAAGGTGCCCAGCGTTAGTTGAGCAGTTTCCGCTTACGTTAAAACATGAAAGTCGCCTCGTTGAGAGGCGACATTTTTGTTAGGCGGAAGTGATTGTCAGCTTGTCGCTGCTCACTTCGTGGAATGTTGTCGTTCACCGGTAATTTCAGGGATCTACCAACTGGGAGCATCTCGTCAACCTTGTTGATCCTGAACATCCTGTCCAACTTGGAGGTGCGCAGGCTGTCCGATCTGTGAAAGGGTGCGAAAAATTGACAGGATGGGCAAGATTAACATGATCAACAAGATGCGTTTTGCAGAAAACGAGTCAATCGACAATCCAATCTGAGCGCCAACCAGAACAGCTGAACAAAAAATGTCAGCAGGCGTTGTGCAACTCGCTTTGGCCAGCCCCTTTTGGAAGTTGGGAGTGTCAGCCACGCGAGGTTTTAAATCTGGTTCAGAAACTTGCCTTCCACCCCAGATTTTTTACAGGCTTTTTTATAGAGCTTGGCCATCGCTTTGTTGTGCCAGGATTGTTTGTGAATTGCGTAAATCTTGTCGTAATACTCCACGATCTTGGGCCAGTTCTTTTGCTGCTCAAACAAACCCGCCAATTCCGTGATCGGCGACAGGTCGTCGGGGCATAGTTGCCGGTATTTGCCAAATGTACTTTCGGCGGCTTCGGCGTTGTTGCGATAGATGTGCAACATGCCCAATTGATAAAGTGGATAAGGGCTGCGGGGTGCAATTCGATGAGCGAGTTCGAAGTGGCTTTCGGCTTGCTCCAGATGTCCGTGCAACTGGTTCCAAACACCCAGCACCAGTTCCCGTTCCATTTGCAAGCCACCGGCATCCATCAAATCAACAACCGCATCGGCACTGTCGATTTCGCCCAGGCAATATAAATCTTCCAGGCTTCCAGCCAGTCTCGCGGCGGTGTTGATCGGTGGCTGGCCCGGTTCGGTTTCGATTTCGACCTCACCTTCCGCTAACGCCATGGAAAGCTGCTTGAATCGATCCGCCAGAGATTCGGTTAACGCTTTTGCCTGCGATCGATCGATGTGCGCTCCGTTGCGGCAGGACTTGCATTCGCGCAACACCTGGACGCCGCCGCCCAGCGGTAGCAGCGGAATAAAATAGAGGTGACCAAATCGGCGCGACCGGTAACTGGTCATTTTTCCAAACCGACCGCAATGCGGGCAACTGCCAAAGCTTTTGACCTTGTTGGTCTTAAAGTACATGCCCGAACCAAAAATGATCATCGTAATGCTGGTAGATAAGGGGGAGTGTGACGAGTTGAATTTCGAACTTGCTCAGTGGGCCTGATTATACCAGCGCAACGTGGCTGGTTCCCGCCCCGGATGGGGCTGAATTCGTTAGCTCGGAGCGGAAGCCCGGAGTGTCGTTTCCACCAGCACAACGCCAAATGGAGACCCAATGTGCGGGAGCCCAGACCCCACCGGGCTTGTCCCGGTCGGTGAAATGACTCGTTAGCTATCGGTCGTTGCTCCCACTGGGGCAAGCCCAGTGGAGAGCTCGAAGTTGTTCCATTCGAAAGCTAGCTCGCTGGTCATCGCTCCACCGGCACAAGGCCGGATGGGGGCGAGTTCCAAGTAAAACTTTAGATTGGATCCAGACGAAAATTGTTCGCAAATTGGATTTCGTCGCCATTGTTGACCGTAGGACAATGCTTCCGGCCCAAGCTATGGAAGACGGCACCAACGGGGCAATGTGTTTACGGCAGTGGCTTTTAACTTACAAACTTTCACGAAGAGACTGACAAAAATGTGGTTAGCTCCATTACGGCTCATTCGCCTTGATACTCTAATTGCATCGATTGCCGTGTCAGGGCGACATCGATTGGACCGGGCAACTGGAATCGGCTTGGCACTGGGGAATTGATGCAACCGGCCAGCTGTTTCCAGCGCGCGGCCGTCATCTCACCGCGAGGCCAATTTTGCCGACGGAAAATCTCCGCCAGCAATTCCTGTTGTGCCAGTTCGGGAAACTCTTGCAACGGTTCCAGCTCCAATCGCACCAACTTCGCGGAGCAAAAATCGACGTGCTCAAGCATCTTCACTACCAGCCAATCGATGACTTGCTGGGATTGGTTGGCTTGCTGAGACAACCGAACCAGCGCTGCAGCGACACTGCCTCCAAATCGATCTTCCAATTTCGGCAGGATTTCCTGCCGCAAAAAGTTGCGTGTGAATTCGATGGATTGATTGCTCCGGTCCTCGCGCCAGTCCTGATTGAGTTGTCTCAAAAACTGGATGATCTCTGATCGGGTGACGTGCAACAGTGGTCGAACAATGGTGACTGATTCGTGGGCAACTCGGTACGAAGGGATTCCCCGCAAGCCTGCCAGTCCGGTTCCCCGGCAAAGGCGAAACAGGATTGTCTCCGCTTGGTCGTCGACGTGATGCCCCGTTACCAGGTATCTGGCCCCACAACTGGCGGCCAATTGGAGTAACAATCGATAGCGGTCGTTTCGCAACGATTCTTCCGAGGGCGAATCATGTGGCGATTCCAACTGTCGACGGTGGAATGGCAAACCGAAGTCCGCGGCCAATTCCTGAACAAATACTGCGTCTGCATCCGAATCGCTGGATCGCAATTGATGATCAATATGTCCCACAATCAGACGGTGGGGGCGATCGGATCGGGAGGCCAGAAAATGCATCGCTCGGAGCAAAGCGACACTGTCCGGTCCACCCGAAACGGCCACCAAAATCGGAAAGTCGTTCCATTGCTGAGGAGGAAATGAACGTTCCACCGCAAGAATCAGTGGGTTTTCTTCCAGATTGCCCAAAATGAAGATTCCAAAAACGAAACGTAAAGTTGTGTTGAACGCAGGTTGTGGATAAGATGAGAATAATCTCAGCCGATTGGGTTCGGTTTTCGAACTCGGTTCAGTTGGTTGAGCGAATTAAATTTTAACAGCAGATTATGCGACGCACGCCCTCCGGGGACGTCCATTGACGCTAAGAAATTGAATTCAGTTGGTTCCTTTACGATCTCGGGTTCCCAACTCATTCAACGGCACGCCATGGATCTGATCTACATCATCCTGAGCATCTATCTCCGTCTGTTTCAGACGGCGCTACCCATGTCCAGGGTTCCGGCCAAATTCTCTCGGTCGACTCCCGACCAGACTTGGGCTGTTTGGATTCCGTTAGTTGGATGGGTTTCCGTGGTGGTGCGATATGCGCCCCATGCCGCGTGGCTCACGTGGCAGGTCACTTCCGTCCAACGGACGGCAGGTGACCGGCGGAAGCGGTTGGAATCCCGCCACAATATGCGATCCGCGAAACACTGCGGGTCGCCGCTGCGCTCCCGGTCCGCCGGGACCAAGCGTATCGACTCAGGTTCTTCTTCCGGTTCGACGGATGCCTGATTATTTTTTCGATCGTTAACCAACCGATTCCAATTCTGGCGTTAACTGGCGGCCATCGGTTCGTGCTTCGCTCCACCTCAGGAGTTGGTGCATATGATCGGGATGACGGAAGTGATTCTTGGCGCGGCAGGAGGCCTGGTTGCTGGTGTTGGCGCAATGCTAATCTACGGCTTGGCTATCGGGAAAACCGCCAAAGCCAAAGCGGATGAAACGCTGGCGGAGGCAGGTCGGCAAGCCGATGCCAAACTCAAGGATGCCGAAATTGAAATCAAGGAAAAATCGCTCAAGCTGGAAGCCCATGCCGAACGTGAATTGAGCAAGTCGCGGGAAAAACTGCATCAGCGGGAACGAAGTCTCGACAAGCGTGAATCGACGCTCAAACAACAGTCCGACGATCTCCGCAAGCAGGAACAATTCATTGAAACCAACCAGCATCGGTTGAAAGTAAAGCTCCAGCAAGTTGCCGACACCGAAAAGGATCTGACCGAGATCCTCGAACGGCAGCGCAAAGAATTGCACAAGATGACCGGGCTGAGCAAAGAAGCGGCGACCAAGCGTTTGCTGAAGTTGCTTGAGGATGAGCTGGAAGCCGAAGTTGGCGGGCGGATCCTGAAGCATGAGAAGAAAGTCAAGGAGATTTGCGAAGAAAAGTCTCGCGAAATCATCCTGATGACCACGCAGCGATTCGCGGCCAGTCATACATCCGATCATACCACCAGCACGGTTGATATCCCCAACGATGACATGAAGGGTCGGATCATCGGCCGGGAGGGCCGCAACATTCGGGCCTTTGAAAAGGAAACCGGGATCGATGTGATCATCGACGATACGCCGGGCGTCGTCATCGTCAGCGGATTCGATCCCGTCCGTCGCGAAGTCGCCCGACTGTCGTTGAACAAACTGATTGCTGATGGCCGGATCCATCCCTCGCGGATCGAAGAAGTCGTTAAGGAAACACAGTCGGAAATTGATTCGCTGATTCGCAAAAAAGGAACCGAAGCGGCGCAGGAAGTCGACGTCCATGGACTGAAACAACCGGTAATTGATCTGCTGGGGCGGCTACATTTCCGGACCAGCTATAGCCAAAATGTGCTTCGCCACAGTATCGAAGTCGCATTCATCTCAGGGATGTTGGCGGAAATCATGGGCTTGGATGCGGAACTGGCCAAGCGAGCGGGGTTGTTGCACGACATTGGTAAAGCTGCCGACCACGACATGGAAGGCGGACATCCCAAGATCGGAGCCGACCTGCTGAAACGCTATGGTGAATGTGAAGAAGTCGTGCATGCGGCATTCGGCCATCACGATGAAATTCTGGCCGAGTATCCCTACACGGTGGTCGTTGCCACCGGCGATGCCTGCAGTGCCTCTCGCCCCGGTGCCCGGCGTGAATCGTTGGATCGATACGTGAAACGGATGGAGGAACTGGAAACGATCGCCAAAGAGTTCAAAGGCGTTCGTCAGGCCTACGCGGTGCAAGCCGGTCGTGAAGTGCGAGTCATTGCCAGCGCTAAAGATACCGATGATGCCAAGGCTGCCAAGATTTGCCGACAGATTGCCAACGCTTACGAAGAGCAATTGTCTTATCCCGGCGAAGTCAAAGTCGTGGTGATTCGAGAGTCACGGTTTTCTGAATTGGCCAAGTAACCGGGCACGCCCCTGCCCTGCACCGTTTTTTACCCGTTAGTTTTGAAACGTACCGGAAACCGTTCGTGAGAATCCTGTTCATTGGTGATATTGTTGGTCGACCCGGTGTCGACATTGTGCTGCAAGCCTTGCCATCGCTCAGGCGGCAGGAATCCATCGACCTGGTCATCGCCAACGGCGAGAATGCGGAGAAAGGTTCCGGCATCACCGTTTCGATTTACAAACAACTCGTCAAGGCTGGTGTCGATTGCGTTACTTTGGGTGATCACATTTACCGCAAAAAGGAGATTATTCCGGTCCTGGAAAACGAAGACAATATCGTCAGGCCGGCCAATTATCCAGCCGAATCGCCCGGCAAGCGCTGGGCAGTTGTGAAAACTCAAACCGGCAGATCGGTCGCGGTGTTCAGTCTGATGGGGCGGGTGTTCATGAAGCCGGTCGATTGCCCGTACCATACCGCCAACGATATTTTGGACGAGATTCCCGAGTCCGTTAAGATTCGGTTTTGCGATTTTCACGCGGAAGCGACCAGCGACAAAAATCTGATGGGGCGGCATCTGGATGGTCGTGTGACTGCGGTTTGTGGTACGCATACCCATGTGCCGACCGCTGATGAACAGGTGTTGCCTGGCGGAACGGCATTCATTTCCGATGTTGGCATGACCGGGCCCCATGAAAGCATCCTCGGCCGTCGCATTGATCGGGTGCTTGAAGCGACGCTTACGTTTCGCCCGGTGCCCTTCGATGTCGCTACGGAAGACGTCCAGATTTCCGGCGTGATCATCGATGCCGATCCTAAAACCGGCAAAGCGCACTCAATCCGGCGGTTGAAGATTAACGAGAAAGAAGCCGATCGACTGGAAGATGACGAGTTGGATTAAGGGCGCCGTGAGATCACCCTCCCTTCCGGAGGGTCGCGAGGAACGAGCGGGGAGGGAGTTCAACGCAATGTCGTTTTTGATAAATTAGTGCAAAAAAATCGCTTCTTTGGCCCCTCCCCTCGCTTTGGATCGGCCCTCCCGAAGGAGGGTGTCGACGCGAATTGTTTCACCCCAGGACCTTGAATAATCATTCCCGCGATGCGTTTACGCGCCCAGTTCTACCAGGTTGCCGGCTTGCTGTTCCTGGTTCCAGCGACGGTTGGCTTCGATGGCAAATTGCTCACGCTCGGGTTCAACGAGTTCATAAAACACATTGCGTTGCCGGGGAGTGAAACCGAGTGAACTGATCGCGTGTCGCATCTCGTCCAATGTCAAGTAATGGACGGTGCCTGCTTCGGCAACCACGTTCTCTTCGATCATCAGGCTGCCCATGTCATTGGCACCGTAAACCAAAGCCAGCTGTCCGATCTTCAAACCCTGGGTGACCCAACTGGATTGGATATTGGGAATGTTGTCCAGGTAAAGCCGCGCGACTGCCTGCGTCTTCAAATAATCGAAAGACCCGGCTTTGGCATAATGATCCATCGCTGTATTTTCCGGCTGGAACGTCCAACAGATAAAAGCCGTAAAACCAGCGGTTTCATCCTGCAGTTGACGCAAGCGTTCCAGATGTTCGATTCGCTCTTCCAGCGTCTCTTCGTGTCCGAACATCATCGTAGCGCTACTCTTGCCGCCCAGCTGATGCCAGACTCGCATCACGTCCAGCCAGTTGTCTGAGTTGACTTTGCCGCGCGTGATCGCATCGCGCACGCGGTCCACCAGGATCTCGGCCCCGCCGCCGGGCAGACTGCCCATTCCAGCGGCCTTTAGTCGAGACAGGACTTCTTCCAGCGAACAGTTGTTCACCTTGGTGAAATGGTAAATCTCCGGCGGGCTGAATCCGTGCACGTTAACTGTCGGAAAATGCTGCTTGATGTCGCTGAGCATTTCCTCGTACCAGTCGAGTTTGAATTTGGGGTGCAAGCCGCCTTGTAACAGAATCTGGTTGCCGCCCAGTTCAACGGTTTCGCGAACTTTTTCCAGCAGCACGTCGCGGTCCAGCACATAGCCCTCTTCATGTTTGGGGCTACGGTAGAATGCGCAAAAATCGCAAACTGCAGTACAAATGTTGGTGTAATTGATGTTGCGATCGATGTTGTAGGTCCGGAAGTTTTCCGGATGCAGGCGATGGGTAACCGCATTTGCCGCCGCGCCAAGTGCCGGCAGGCTATCGCACTCGGACAACAAACGGAGTCCTTCGGCGGGAGTCAATCGTTCGCCAGCAACGGACTTGTCGAGCAAATCTTTAAGCGGTTTGGCAATCATGGAACTGCAAGGGTTGAGGATTCGGAATCAGTTGTTCCTGGGCGGCCCGGTTCAGGAATAATTCTAGTCCCTGTTTCTCCTCGCGGCCCAGATCGTAGTGGAGATAATAGTCGAGATAACGATAACAGTCATCGGCCGACAGGCCATAAGAATCGGCATTCTGTTGGGCAATCTGTCGCCGTTGCTGATAGCCGCGATCGCGGGCGGCAGACAGCAAGGTTGCCAGGTAGTCAAAGTCGACGTTCTGCCGTGCCGCCCAAACGGCGAACACAAACGGTTGATCGGTCCATTGATTCCAAGCCTCGCCCAAATCAACTTCGACAGGAAAATCGGGGGCCGCGGCGTTCATCGCTCGATCGCCGATGATCAAAACCGCATCGGCTTCGGATTGCGACCAGGGCCGGTCGATGGGCAGGATCCGGCAATCGGGCCGAACGCCATACCGTTGTGACAGGATGACTCGAGTCAACGCTTGGCTGGTTCGCGAGCCTTCGTCCAGGTCCAGCGTTTTGATCTGGTCCAACGGAGCACGGCTCATCAGCTTCACGCTCCACACCGGGCCTCGGCAAGCAATGCAGGCATCCGACACGATCGTGTAGGAAGGGTCCCGGGCGGCTTCGATCACCGGAATCAGAGCGACATCCAGTTGCTGTTGCCCCAAGCGATCGGCCAGGCGGCTGGGCAAATCAAATATCAGTTCGTAATCGTTCTGGTCCATGCCCAAACCGGCCACCAAGGGTTTGGTGTTGAGGTAGGAAACGGCGCCGATTCGCGGGCGAGACATGGTTGGCTGACGGGCTGAAGTTTAAGACGTTGCAGTTTCTGGAAACCCGACGCGTAAGCGAGGAAAACACGCATCGTTGTAGCCCTCGGTCACGCGATTAGAAGTTGCACACTTTTGGAAACCCGACGCGTAAACGAGGGAAATACACGCATCGGTGTAGCCCTCGCTCACGCGTCGGGTTTCCATTTCCAAGCAAAAACTGCGATAGTGCAACTTCAAATCTCACGCGTCGGGCTTCCTGTTCCAAGCAAATACTGGTTCAGAGCGTTTCTTAAGCCGGAACGGGATCATTAAACCCCGATTATCACGATTGCGGGGCATTTGAAAAACCGCAAACAACCGTTTTTACTAACTCTGCGCTGTTTCGTCGCAGGCTGTTAAACTTTGACGGCAATTCGCATTCTGCCGCGGGTGGCAAAAACAACAACCAGCCGGGTTATTCCCGGCCGAAAAAGTATTCCGTTGGTTTCGAAAATCTGGATCATGCGATTGGCTACAATGGCGATGAAAACTCGACGCACGCTTGTTACCTTATTCCTGTTGGGCTGGTTGCTGCCCGCGTTCTCGTCTGGCGCCCAAGCCCAGGAGCTGCGGAAAACGCTGGACGACTACCACCGTGCCCGGCCGATCCAATACGGTCCCAGTGATCCCTGGACCCGGTCAAAGCTGTTCCAGGTGCATACCAACCACTACGGGTGGTTTTACAACTGCGATGACGAGGAATGCAAACGCAACTCGCCGTACATCTGTTGGAAGTTGCATCACGAAGAGGACATTCCCAATCACATGACCTGTCTGGAACGGATCCGACACGAGGTTCGTCAAGTCAAACAACGGATCATCGATGGAGCCGGAATGTGTGCTCCCGGATGTGCTTGTCAACAATGTCGGCAGGCACCCGTGGCCGATACGGGTGGGTGCCCCTGCCCGGCTTGTTCTGGTCACCCCGCACCCATGCTGGAAGAGATGCCAGCGGAAATGTATCTCGGGAAACGCGAGGCCACATCCAGCCAACGCCAATCAAGTCAGGTCGCCAAGCAACCACCGGCTGTCGCTCAACGCCAAGTCGCTGCTCCGACGGCGGGCTTGATCAGTCGCCGGACTTCGTCGTTGGCACCACCTGTTGAAAAAGCCGGCGAAGGAAACAACGTCGCATCACAGCCCGTGGCAGCGCCAACCAATCAACGGTTCGTTGTTCGCACGACCGGCAATCGCCCGGTGGATTCTCAAGTTCGACAACCGGCGAAACCTCAGGCCGGCGACGCACCTGCCCATGTCGCCGAACGCAGCGAAGGATTGCTGGATCGATTGCGAGCCGTTCGACGGTAATTCGACAGGCCAGTCTAACGCGACAACGCCTGTTCCAGATCGGCGATCAGGTCACTGGAGTTTTCAATGCCGCAAGCCAACCGGATCATGTTGTCCGTGATCCCGAATTCAGCCCGGTCTTGCGGCGAGTAATTCCAATAGCTCATGACTAACGGTTGTTCGATCAACGTTTCGACGCCCCCGAGGCTCGGTGCGATGCGGGCAATTTGAGTCCCATCGACAACAGCCGCAGTTTGTTTCCAGTCGGCGTCGGCAACCTCGAACGTAATCAACCCGCCGAAGCCGCGCATCGATTGGATGGCAATCTCGTGGTAAGGATGCGACTTGAGTCCAGGGTACAGGACTCGCGAAACTCGGGGATGCTGTTCCAGAAACTCAGCGACCGCTTGACCGTTTTCGTTGTGTCGTTGCATCCGCAACTCGAACGTTTTTAAACCGCGTTCCAGCAGATAGCAGTTGTGCGGTGAATTGATGGAGCCCATCACGCCGCGGAGGGCTCGAATGTCGGCCAGTTTTTCTTCGCTGCCCAGCACCACGCCGGCCAGCAAATCGTTGTGGCCGCCAAGGTATTTGGTCGCCGAGTGCATGACGTAGTCGATACCGAAGTCCAGCGGTTGAATGTTGAACGGTGTCGCCAGCGTCGCATCGATCATGGTTTCGACATTGTGTTTGCGACCGATCGTGGCAAAGCGTTCCAGATCCAGAATGCTCAAGTGCGGGTTGGTCGGCGATTCGCTGACCAACAGTCGGGTGTTGGCGTTGATCGCCGCTTCCATTGCAGCATAATCACCTGTTTTGACCACGTGAGTCGTGATGCCAAACCGAGCCAGATGTTTGCGACAGTATTCGCGCGACCGATGGTAACATTCGTCAAAGAAAATGATTTCATCGCCACTGCTCAACTTGGCGTTGAACAGCCCTACCAGGGCTGCCATTCCACTGGAAAAGAGGATCGCCTGTTCGGCATTTTCCAAGGACGCCAGTTTGCGTTCGACGACTTGCTCGCCCGGGACGCCGTAACGGCCGTACTCACCACGCTGTTCGTTGTTTTCGATGAACCGGATAATTGAATCGGTGTTTTCGAAGGTAAACGTCGACGCCATCACGATCGGATCGGTGATCGAATTAATCGGCTTTTGACGTTGTTCACCGGCGTGGACCGACAGGGTTGAGAAACCAGTGGAACCGTTGCGGGGAAACGATGGTTGGGGGGAAGTCTGAGAAACGTTCTCGGTTTCTGGCGAATGAGTCATGGGCATCTCGCTTTCTCCGTTCATGTCGAATTTGACGTGGACGTTGAGAAGTTGCTTCAGCATTGTTTCTTGGAATGGAAACCCGACGCGTAAGCGAGGGCTACACTGTTGCGTGTTTTCCTCGCTCACGCTTCGGATTTCCAAACGTATGCAACTTCAAAACGCGTGCGGACGGGCCGCGTTGAACAGGGAGGCAAGCATGCTGCATCGATCTGAGAGTGGTCGATATAGCGTGACACCAAGTGTGGTGTCAGCGTCGAAGGCTCTTTAGCAGATAAAGGCTGCAAGCGGCACAAATCCCTATATGCTTCGAGTATAGACGGCGTTGGGCGAATCTGGCAAGTGTCGATTTGCAAAACTTCGGTCAATTCGGGCGAACCGTCAATCAGCGTTTTCTGTGGATTTGCCGGGCCCCTTCAACAGTGATCTTGGTTGCGTGTTAAGCCAATAGAAACGGTCACTGATCCGTGCAGCATCGATCATGCGGATCCTGGTCTCGGTTCGATTTCCCGTCCAACGATCAGCAGCCGATTCCAACACGCAAGCTTCAATGGCTGGTCGGTGAGTGTCTTCCAAGGACGCCAACGCTCGGCAACAACCGAGCTGGAATCGTGCTTGAGGATAAACGGGAACCCCCACAGCCGACTTCGACCACTGCGACCAGTCAACTTCGACGGCTTGAAATCCATTCAACTTGTCGGGCCGAATGGGTAAACCTTGATCGGCGTCAGGTGGCAGGATCACACGAACGCGGCTGGTTCGGGGAGCATAAAGTTCCCAGGCAGGCCAATGATCACAAAGTCCCCAGAATTGAGAAATGGGGAACAGCATGACCCCGCAGGCGACTGCGATGCCGATCGTTGGCAGGAATCGGCCAGGTGTTGGTTTGTCGGACAACGGTTCGGGCGTTCCTGTCCACCAGCGATCCGGTGAAAAAAGTATCAACAGCATGACAATGAACTGAGCATTCCAGATGATCACGCCAGGCAACTGATTCATTCCCAGAGGACTGAACAGCAGAATTAGGACACTGTGCATGGTGACCGCGGCCCACAAGCCTGCGCTGCGAATGTTCTTCCAGTGGATGCACAACAGGATTGCGACGATCAATTCTCCAATCGGTAACGACAACGCCAGCCATACCCGGGTTGATTCGGACAACGACGAATGGCCTGGCCAGACCGTCGACCACATCTGCTGGCCAACCGTGTGCGCAAATTGATAGTCCAGCTTGCTGATTGCCGAGAACACGTAGACGCTAATCAAGAGCGCCCGAAGAAACTTGAGGCTGATCCGTGTCGGCAGTGTATAAGTGATCGTGATCGAAACCAGCAACAGGTAAGTCCACGCTTGCAATCGATGTTGATTCAACAGCACCAGGCCGAGTGTGGCGACGAGAAACAGCGGCATGCCCCAGGTCAATGCACTGTCGCGCCGGTAACCGATCATGACCAGCAATCCGATCGCTGTTCCGGCCAGCAGCAGCCAGTCGACCCAGCCGGGGACTTCTGTCAGAACATTGAAAAACGGAATCTGCGGAAACTCGGTTTGCGGCGTCCACAATCGAAAGGAGACTGAGAACAGCATCAGCCCGAACCATCCCAGGCATCTGATCAGCCACCGAATCCGTTGGCTGGCATGGTGATGAGCGGGTTTGCTGAGGTTGGATTCGATTGCGATTTCTCTTCGAAGGTTAGTGGCGGTTCGGTTTTTTTTGTAAAGCCTGATCGACAACTTGCTCGGCAGTCAAGCGTTTTCCTGACGGAGGATCAAAAATCATTTTTCCGATGTCGATACCTGGGAACTGTTTTTCCAGCCGTCGCAACATGCTGTCGAAATCCACCATGCAGGCACTGGCGTTCATGACTTGATCGACCATTTGGACCAGTTGCTGGCGAGTTGGCATCGAATGTGTTTTCTGTAAAGGCTAACCAATTGTTGACCTGCCTATGCTGACAATCCCTGGTGAATTTTGCAACGCCTTTTCACCGCAGAGACGCAGGGGACGCAGAGCTAATAGGTAGCCTTTCAGCCAAACGGGCTTGCAAGCAAGCGTGTCCAGCATCACGATATTAGACGAACGGTACCCATGGTGTTTGGTGAAATGGAAAAGAAACAGCTTCCTGATTTTGTGCTCGATTGTTCTGAGGATTTGCAATTGGCTGCCCATGCGGCGCATGCTGCTGGGGAAGTGATTCGAGCGGGTTATCAAGCGGCCCATCAGATCGATGCCAAAAATGTTGGTGACCTGGTGTCCGAGGTCGACATTGCAGCCGACAAGGCGGCCACCGGCATACTGGCTGCCCAGGGCCTGGCGATCGTTTCCGAAGAACTGTTTCCTGAAACCGATCAGCTGGATCAGGACATGTGGATTGTCGATCCGCTGGACGGAACCACGGCCTACTTGATGAAAGCGGGCCCGCAGTTCAGTTCGGTGTTAATTGCCAAACGAGTTAAGGGGCGGACGGAACTGGGCGTCGTCTATTTTCCATTGACCAACGAGTGGTTTTACGGTCAGCGTGGATTCGGGGCCTTCAAGGATGGTCAGCCGATGGCGATGCCGGAAATTGACTGGCAGCTATCGCGGGCCTGGGTGGAAATGAACCAGTACGGGAACGCGGCTTGCGAGAGCGATTTCTTTGCTGCGGCTCGGACCGCACTACGATCGCCACAGGGGGCTCAGATTGTGACCTCTACGTTTCCGCATGCTGGAGTCGCGATGCGGATTGCGGAACAGGCCAGCGGTTTATCCGCTGCGATTCACGACAATGGACCGATGCATCTGAAACAGGGGCCGTGGGACATCGCCGCCAACCAGGTAATTTTCGAATTGGCTGGAGGCGTGTTTGTTAATCCTGAGGGGCAGTCAACGTGCCCTTTTAAAGCCGAACCGATCATCATCGCCCCATCGATGGACCTGGCACAGCAGATTATCGATTGTTGTCTGGCCGCGACCCGGTAGCATTCCGGCTTTAGAAGTTGCACACTTTTGGAAACCCGACGCGTAAGCGAGGGAAAAACTCGCGTCGGTGTTACCCTCGCTCACGCGTCGGGTTTCCATTTCCAAGGAAAAGCCGCGATCGTGCAACTTCTAGAATTCTGACGGTCGCTTTCTAGTGACCTGCGTCCGTTGGCCGTTTCTCCCCGATTCGTTCACCAAATCTCGGCAATCTTGGCATTGGACGGTTTGGGCAAAAACGGTAAAGTCGGTGTTTGAGAGAGTTGAGCCATGAGGGATCAACTCGCCACCCATCGATCACTTTCTACCCAGAAATCGCTGTCGCCCGCAAGGAAGCAACCTGGTGTCAGAAGCTACTTTTGCCCACAAGCTGGTCGGACAAATGAACGCGCTCTGGATGCCGCGCGCGCTCGATCTGCTGAACTTACGCATCTACCACTACGACCGATCGGTTGATCCGGCGCGACCGGAGTACAATCAGCATGGCGTGATCGCGTTTTGGCATGAGTACATTGTGACCGTGCTCCCCCGCTGGGGCCGAACTCCGACGACAGCCTTGTGCTCCCAGCATCGAGACGGGGAATGGGTCAACCAGACAGCAGCGTCGTTAGGGCTGCATGTGGTCCGGGGCAGTTCATCACGCGGCGGCGCCAAAGCGATTCGTAAGATTCGGGAGAACTGCAAGTTTTCCAGCATCGCGATCACCCCCGATGGACCACGCGGGCCGCGGCGGGTGATGGCAGCCGGTCCAATCTATATGGCTTCCTTGCTGCAGATTCCGCTGGTGATGCTGGGCGTCGGAATCAGCAACCCGATTCGGTTGAACACTTGGGACCGGTTTGCCATCCCGCGTCCCTCATCGCGAGTCAGAATGGTTTTCGGTCCCAAAGTCCATGTTCCTCGCAAGCTGGATCGGGAAGGACTGGAACACTACCGATTGAAAGCCGAGCAACTGTTAAACGACCTGACCAGTGAGGCTGAAAACTGGGCGGAGAGCAATCAGAAAGTCAGCGGCGCCCAGCCATTTTATCGTGTCCGCCGCACGAATCGGTTGGAGTTTTCCGAACCGGTGTCGCCCCCGCAAGACCGAATTGCCGAAGCCCAGTTGATGCGGGCGGCTTAGGTGAGTGTCGCCTTTGGTTCGGCGAACGTTTCGGAGCATGGCCGATTCGGCCGTGATCTCAGAAGAAAACTCGGCGTTGGCGAAAGCCCTGCCGACTCGGGCCAATGGCCCATGCTACCCAATCGCTCTCATGCCCCAAGTTACCGACGACGCATCAGTCGAAAGGCGCCTTTGATTTCGGGAGCTTCCGGAACCTCGTCTTCCTTGACTTCGACCGGAGCTGGTTCCAGTTTGCTTTCGGGCTCGGTCGGTGCAACTTCCGGCTCGGTTTTGGCCAGGGTTGGCTCTTCAACCTTCCACTTGTACGCGCAGTTGGGGCACTTGTACTTTTTGACTTTCAACTTCGTTACCAGACGCGTCTTGGAAGTTCCCGGAGGGCAGCACTTTTGCCAGGGGAATCGAACCGGAGGGATACAAACTGGAACCTGTTCGACTTGAAAGCAGGTTTTGGTGACCTCGCTCTTGTCCAATTCCAGGCGACAGATTTCTTCATCGCAACTTGGGCAAGCGACGGGGCTGCAGCCAGATTGGCAGGACGAACAACCGGACTGGCGAAGCGGTCGTCGTACTCGAACGCGACAACGCTGACAACTTGATTGCTGGCAGTCGCAATCGTAGATGACCGGGGCTGGAGCACAGGCATCTCCGATGACGGTGTTTGCCATCGGTGAGCCAAAGCTTTCGACAATCACGCCACCTTGTGGGTGGGCAGTCGCGGCCTCAATTGGATGGCCGGGGGTGACCACGGGTTGCTGGACGACCTGGTCGCCAATTACCGAACGAACGGCCGATTCTGGTTGTCCCGTTTGCTGAGCCGCGATGCCGCTACTGTTGCAAGCCAGGGAGATGATTACCGCGATGATGGTGAGGGTCGTTTTCATGATCGTTATCAGTCAGAACTCAGTGTTGATCTCTGTTTTCGGGACGCGGGTCCCGCCGGGGAGTGCTTGTTGGCTGGATGTTAGAAGTCGACCATCAAGCGGACACCAAAGATTTCATAGTCGCCAAATCCGGCTGCACCCTGGTCAACTTCTCCGAGGATGTAATTGAATTGCATGCGGGCGTAAGGGTTCCAGTACCAGTTCAAACCAAAGGTGAACGACTCGCCGGTACCGCCGACGATATCGAAGTCGGTCAGGTCTGCATACGAGTACCGAGCTGCCAATTCCCAGGCCCCCCAACCACGCTGGATGTCACAATCGCAATCGCGAATCATGAAAAAGTTTTCCAGCGGCTTGACGCGGCCCAGCGTGCCGGACTTGCGATCCCAGACTCGGTGTTCGCCGGTCAGGAAGTAGGACACCTGGCCGTAGTAACCATCGAAGGCCACGTCTTCACCGATTGCATCTGCCCGGTCAACATTGACCCGCATGTATTCACCCGTGAAGTTGAACTGTCCGACGTTGAAAGCCGATTCGAGGCCGATCAGGTAATTGTTGTTGGCGCCATTGATGTTGCCGGTGTCCAGCCATCGACTGCTGGAACGGGCCTCGGGGCGAGTGCGATAACGGGCTCCGGTTGGCGAGTTAAACCCGTCTGGTGAACCTGCCGAGCCAGCGATGGCAAAGTGAGCCCAGCCGCGACCACCTGAAGACTCGTCGTACCAGGCGGTACGTGCGATTCGAGCGGCGAATTCGCCTTGGTAGTTATCGCCGACATAGCCGTCTCGGGTTTGGGTCAGGACCTGGTTGTAGTAACCAAATCGCCAGTTCCAGCCGAGGTCGTCGGAAACGCCGTACGATGCAATACCCAGTCGTCGAGAATCCTGGTTGAAGGCTTCGACGACAAACGGACGTTCGATAAACACGTTGTGCCGCGAACTGTTCAAGTGGTCCAGCCCGTAAGGACGTTTTTGATTACCGAACAGTACCGTGCCCAGAAACGGAACTTCTTTGAAGCCCAAATAGGCATCGCGGTAGGAAGGATCTTCGCCACCGGCGAATTCGCCTTCGTACTTGTACAGCATGTTGTCGGTCAAATCGCCTTTGATCCCAATCCGCATCCGGCGGAAAGCCCATCGGTCTTCGGGGTTTCCACCCTCGAGTGGAAAGACGGTGTTGTCGACGTTGGGAAAGGACCAATAATCCAGGTGGATCCGCCCGAAGAACTGCATTTTCGGGTTCTTATGGCCGTGGTAGACCAGTCCGGGAAGGGTCGAGTCGAGTTCTTCGACGGCTTCGGCCTGTTCTTCGAGTGCTTTTTCCAGCTTGGCAACTCGCTCGCCGATCTCGCCATCGTCATCATCGCCGTCCGCTTTCTGGCCGGCGATCTTTTTCTCGACGTCATCTTCGAGCTCACGCAGCCGGAGTTCGACACGCTTGAGTTTTTCCTCCAGCGTTTCGTCATCCTGGTCTTGC